>CALATR010000502.1 GCA_937891875.1 uncultured Pseudomonadota bacterium
AACGTGCTCGACTTCGCCGCCATCGAGCGTGGCGCCAAGAAGTACACCCTGCGCCCCGAGGACATGACCTCGCTCATCCGCTCCTCGATCGAGGCGGACCGGGCGCGCATGGAGGCCAACGGCATCGTCATCGAGGTGAACGTGCCGGACGACCTGCCGGTGGTGTGGATGGACCGGGAGGCGATGTCGCAGGTGCTCATCAACCTGCTCTCGAATGCAGCCAAGTATGGCGCAGACGGGAAGTGGGTCGGGGTCTCCGCCCGCGCCGACAACCGGTCGATGGAGGTCCGCGTGGCCGACCGGGGCATGGGGATCAGTACCGAAGATCAGAAACGAGTTTTCGAAGACTTCTTCCGATCGTCGGACCCCGCGGTACGCAAGCGCAAGGGTACTGGCATCGGCTTGACCATCGTGCGCTACATTGTCGAGGCCCACGGTGGCACGATTGCGGTCGAGAGCGCCCCCGGCCAGGGCGCCACGTTCGTCATCAACCTCCCCCTGCAGCCCCCCGATGGGGCAGGAGCCTGACCGGATGCCGAGGATTCTTTTCGTCGAGGACGAGGTCGCGCTGACCGACACGCTCCGCCGATTCTTCGAGAAGGAGGGCTATGACGTCTACACGGCCCGCAGCCGGACCGAGGCGCTGGACATCGCCCACCGCTTCCCGCCCGACGTCGCCACCCTGGACGTGATGCTCAACGAGGGCCCGGAGCCCGAGTTCGACGGCTTCGACGTGGCCAAGGCCCTGCGCGAGGAAGGCTACGACGGCCCCATCCTCTTCCTCACCGCCCGCACCTCGGAGGACGACAAGCTCACCGGCTTCGACCTCGGCGCGGACGACTTCATCACCAAGCCCTTCTCCCTGCTGGAGCTGCGCGCCCGAGTCCAGGCGGTCCTCCGTCGCGCCGGCGGCGCCCGGTCGATGTACCGCTTCGGAACCGTGGAAGTGGACCTCGACAACTACGTCATCCGCCATCCGAACGGGGACGAGGAGCGCCTCTCCAACCGCGAGCAGGAGCTGCTGCGCTACCTCATCGAGCACAACGGCAAGGTGCTCCCCCGCGAGGAGCTGCTGACCAGCATCTGGGACTACAACCCCAACGTCACCACCCGCACCGTGGACACCCACATCCTCAACGTGCGCAAGAAGCTGCGTGACGACGCCAGCAACCCGATGTTCATCGAGACCATGCACGGCGTTGGCTACCGCTTCATCGGCAAGGAAGGCTGATCATGGCCGGCCTGGGAGTCCGACTCGCCGCCACCGGTGCGGCGCTCCTCCTGGGCCTGCTCGTCCCCTCGTCCGCGCACGCCCAGTCCCGGCCACCCGACGCCGAGGTCACCTACTGGGAGGCCCAGCTGGCCATCTCCTCGCGGGGGGATCTCCAGGGCGCCATCGAGCTGTACCGAGGCTTGCTCGCTGACTCTCGCGTCCGGGACGACCACGAGCTCCGCGCCCGGGTCCTCGAGGCGCTGGGCCGCGCCTACTGGAGCCTGTCCGAGCTGGACCTGGCCAGGGAGGCCTTCGAGGCCTGCCACCGCCTCGAGAGCTCCGGCCAGTCCAGCATCAGCCGCAACTGCGCTCACCTCTCCCGCCAGGTCGTGCTCGAGCAGGGCGCGATCCGCAGCCTCCCGACCACCTGGACCTTCGAGGAGGACACCACCCACGGCCTGGTGCTCTTCAGCGAGCAGGGCACCATGCGCCGCGAGGGTGGTCGGCGGGACGGCGTGCTGATCTGGGATCAGGAGCTGGACCCGCAGAGCGTCGCCGATCTGGCCGTCGGCATGGCGATCGACGGTGCGACTCCACCCGCCGGCATGCGGCTCACCGTCCAGAGCCCGATAGAGCGCACGGTCCTCGATCTGGTCGTCGTGGACGAGCTCGGCCGCACCTACGAGGCCCAGACGGTCTTCGGTGCCGACGAGAAGGTCCGCGCCTGGGAGATCGACTTCACCGACATGGAGCCCCGGCTGCCCTCGTGGCCCGCCCTCGACCGCAGCAAGATCAGTGCGGTGCACCTGCGCGCATCCCGGCCGCCCCTGTCAGAAGGTCGTGCACGTCACAAAATCGTGCTGGACGACATCTCCTTCTACTGATTCACTGACGGACTTGGAGGAGACCATGTCCCGTTTCACCGCCTCAGCCGGTGCTCGCGCAGTCCTCGGCGCAGCCCTGGTCCTGCTCGCCGCGTGCGACGGCGCGACCGATGCCACCGATGACTCCGACACCGACGTCGTCCCGCCGTCTCCATGCGAGGTCCTGGGCCTGCCCGAGGTCGCGTTCGACGCCGAGGCGACCGCGGGCACCCACCGCCGGGAGATGGCCGCCGACTTCGCGATCCCGCGGGCGGACGGCAACGGCACGTGGAGCTACGCCGAGTCCTGGACCGGCTGCGACAGCGTCATCGTCCTGCCCCACGACATCGCGATCTCCGGGCTGAACCGGGGCAGCTGGTGGTCGACCAGCGTGGCGGACCTGGTGGCGAAGAGCCCCAAGAACGTCGTCTACATCTTCATCCCCCGTCGCTCGGACGTCGCCAGCACCCCGGGCATCATCGCGGACATGCAGGCCAACGTCGACCAGGCGCTGGCCGGGCTGTCCGACGAGGACGCCGCCTGGTGGAAGGACCGCCTGATCGTCGCCAACGACCGCGCGTACGACATCGGCAACTGGGCGACCGACATCCTGCGCAGCGACGTGGGCTCGAGCGGGTTCGGCATCGACCGCTTCCAGCGGATCCGCGGCCTGGGCAGCTTCGCCGATGTCACCGCGTATGACCCCAACATCACCGCGGGCTGGCCCTGGGAGCAGCGCCTGTCGAGCGCCGCCCACGAGGCGATCTACTTCAACTTCGAGGCCGAGCGGCAGGCGCGCCTGGACGCGGTGGACGCGACCATCATCGAGGGTCTGGACGGCTCGGTCATCGAGCAGTTCGAGGACTTCGACCTCACCCTGCCCGACGCCGGAACCATGGCCGGCTTCGACACCCTCGAGTTCGACGTGCTGATGGAGTGCCCGGACCCCGAGAAGGGCGAGCAGGGCAACTGCGGCGCGTGGGACTACCTGGCCCACGTGTGGCTGTACCAGGGAGAAGGCGAGGACGAACGCCGAATCGAGCTCGCTCGCTTCATCACGACCTACCACCGCGAGAGCCGCTGGGTCGTCGACGCGTCCCAGTCGCTGGCCTTCCTGCAGGACGGCGGGCCGATCCGCCTGCGCTACGAGTGGGCGCCCTCCTGGAACACCCAGCCCACCGGCGTCACGTTCAAGGTCCGGCTGTCGAACCAGGGCAAGGGCATGCGCCCGACCCAGGCCATCCCTTTGTACACCGGCGGCGCCTTGAACCAGGCCTACAACGAAGACCGCGAGCCCATGGACGTCGATCTGCCGTCCGGCGCCAAGAAGGTCGAGCTGTGGGCGATCATCACCGGCCACGGCGCCGAGACCAACCTGCAGTGCGCCGAGTTCTGCAACCACGGTCACCGCTTCACCGTCGGCGGCACCGAGTACTTCAAGGACCACCCCGAGGCTGACGAGCAGCAGGCCTGCGAGCTGGACGTGATCAACGGCACCGTGCCCAACCAGGGCGGCACCTGGTGGTTCGGCCGTGGCGGCTGGTGCCCGGGTCGCGAGGTGCACCCCTGGATCAGCGACGTCACCGCCGACGTCACCCTCGGCGGCAGCACGACCGTCGACTACGAGGCCACCGTCAACGGCAGCGCGCCCAACGCCAACCTCGGCAACATCCGCCTCTCGAGCTGGCTGGTCGTGTACGAGTAGGCTGGCGGCGGGCGCCTACGCGTCCGCGTTCGGGTCGATCCCGTCGACGAGCCGCTGGTGGACCAGCTTCACGGATGCCGCCAGCGCGTCCGGCGGCACCTCCCACCAGGCGACGTCGCCCTCGCTGCCCTGGGTGACGACCCACACCCCGCCCTCCAGCAGCGCCGTCGTGCCCTGCTCCACCAGGTCCATGCGCTGGCCCAGGCTGGAGCCGACCGCGGTGACGATGGCGGCGGGTCCTTCCTCGGACACGCTCGGGTGGGCGTGGCGCAGGTCGGGACCGTGCACGTTGGTGATGTCGACATAGAGCCGCTCGCCGACCCGACGGCGCAGTCGCCCGCCCGCCTGACGGATCCGCTCGATGGCCAGGTCGCGCTCCATGGGACCGATCCGCACCTTGACCAGGGTGTCGCTGCCGGTGACAGCGGTCGCTGCGGAGGCGGGCTGGCGCTCCGGAGTCAGACGGGTGCCCGAGCCCGGTCCGGCAGTGGCGACCGCGCGGATCTCGACGCCGGCGTCCCGGGCCATTCGCACGGCGTCCTCGTTGAGCACCTTGGCCCCCCCGCGGGCCAGGGCGAGCGCCTCCTCGAGAGACATCGCGTCGAGCTTGCGGGCCCCGTCGACCACGCGCGGATCGGCGGAGAAGACCCCGTCGACGTCGGAGCACAGCTCGCACCATGCCGCGTCGAGGGCGGCAGCGAGGGCGATGGCCGTGGTGTCCGAGCCTCCGCGGCCCAGCGTCGTGACCTCGCGCGCGGTGGAGACACCCTGAAAGCCAGCGATGATCGCGACCTCTCCCGCATCGAGCACCGCGCGGAGCCGGTGGGGGCGGACCTCGACGACCCGGGCGTCGCCGTGGGACTCGTCGGTCACGATCCCCGCCTGGGAGCCGGTCAGCGAGCGCGCCGGGATGCCGAGATCGCGCAGGCGGATGGCGAGCAGGGCCATGGCGATCCGCTCGCCGACGCTGACCAGCATGTCCAGCTCGCGGCGATCGGGCGCCGGGGACAGCGAGCGTGCCAGGGCCAGCAGCTCGCTGGTGGTGTTGCCCATCGCGCTGACGACCACGACCACGCCATGGCCGGCGCGGCGGGTGGTCGCGACCCGCTGGGCCACCGCCTCCAGCCGCTCCAGGTCCGCGACCGAGGAGCCGCCGTACTTCTGCACCACGACCGTGTCGCTCATCCCGCGTCCTCCGCGTCGGTGTCCTCGTGGTCTTCGTCCGCGTCGGGCCCCATGGGCAGCCCCCCGCGCAGCAGCAGGCTCTCGGACTCGTCCTCACCGAAGTAGTCGAGCATCTGCACCCGCCAGCGGCTCCACGCCTTGGGCCACAGGGGCTCCTGGGTGCCGTCCACCCGCTCCCCCGCCGCCACGGTCAGCAACAGGCCGCGCTCCCAGCCCTGCGCGTCCCAGGTCTGTCGGGCCCGCGCCGCCACCGCCTTCGCGTCCTCCTGCCCGGTCGCCTCCACCGCCTGCAGGGCCCCCTCGAGCCCGCGGTCGAAGTCGCCGCGATCCAGGTGGTACGTCGCGATCTTCAGCCGGTCGATCGCCTTGTCTCCCAGGAAGGGCGGGATCCGCGCGTGGTCGATCAGCGACTCGACGTTGTCCCCGCTGGTGTCCCGACCCAGGTTCAGGGGCGCGCTGTACTCGATGCGCATGTTGTCGTCGGTGTTCGGGCCGGTGTCGCCCACGAACTCCTCGATCGCGTCGCGCCCCATCTGCCAGGTCGACAGGAGCCGCAGCGAGTCGTCCAGCTCCACCACCCGGAGCTCCGCCTCCATGCCCGGCCAGCGCGCCATGGCCCGCTCCAGGATCTCCCGCCGGGGCTCGAGGGGCGCGTCGCTGCCGAGCAGCACCAGGTCGCCGTCCTCCACCGTCATGTAGAGGCTCACGTGCGGGTAGACCGACGCGAACGTGCCGATCAGCGAGCGCAGATCGTCCTCGTCCATGCCGTACATCTGGATCCACTGCGACCACACCCCGCCCGGACGCAGCCGCGTGCGTCCCATCTGCAGGAACTCCTTCGTGAACAGGTTGCTCACGCCCGAGATCCACGGGTTGCTGGGCTCGCTCACCACGATGTCGTAGCTGCCCTCCGGCGAGAGCAGGAGGTGGTTGCGCGCGTCGTTGTAGATCAAGTTCGTACGCGGATCATCGAGCACATGGTGGTTCTGGTCGGCGAACAGCCGCGCCGCCGGCTCGATGGCGGGCTCGATCTCGACGATGTCGATCCGCTCGACGTCGTCGATGACCGTGACCGAGCCGGCGGTGATGCCGCTGGCGAGCCCGATGACGAGCACGTCCTTCGGCTCCTCGACGTAGGGGAAGGGCAGCAGCGAGACCAGCACCTGGGTCGGCATGTCCAGCGTCGTGCTGGCCTCGACCTTGCCGTTGTTGGCGAGCCACAGGTTGCCGGTGTCCCGGTTGCGCGCGACCGTGACGACGCTGCTCACTCCCTCCTCGTAGTAGAGCAGGTCGTACTGGTTGACCGCGTACGAGAGCAGGCCTTCGCGGCTGTGATCGGAGAGGTCCTTGACGTACTTGTACATGCCGGCCGTCAGCAGCAGCCGGCGGCGAGAGAGGGCGTCCTCGGACACCGGGATGAAGCCGAGACCCAGCAGGGCGGCGCCTACGAGGCCGGTGACGGCGAGGCCGGGGAGTGCGGCGCGGGCGCCCTTGCGAAACGCCCAGCCGAGGAGGAGCACCGCGCCGGCGAGGTTGACCAGGGCGGCGAGCAGCACGGTGCCGTCGATGGCGAGAGTGGGCAGCAGCACGAAGCCGGCCAGCGCCGCGCCCAGCACGCTGCCCGCAGTGTTGAAGCCGTAGATCCGCCCGACTGGACCGCCGAGCGCCTCCGAGGAGCCCAGCACGGCGCGCACCGACATCGGGAAGGCCGCCCCCATCAGCAGCGCCGGCGGCGTCATGATCAGCACCGCCAGCGTCATGGACGCGGACCAGACGAAGAGCGCCGAGTCCCCCGCGCCGAAGGTGTCCGCCAGGGCGCCGAACGTGTCGTAGAGCCACACGTAGGCGAAGGGCAGCTCCGGGAAGACGAAGAGCAGGGCGTAGGACAGCACCGCCACCCCGATCTGCAGCCCGGCGAGCACGACCAGCAGGCCCTTCTGGCCGACCGCGGCAAGGACGCGATCGGCGAGGCGCCCGCCGACCCAGCCGCCGAGCGCGATGCCGATGAGGAAGGCGAGCAGCATCAGGGAGAAGCCGTAGACGCTCGCCCCGAGCATCAGGCCGAGGACCCGGGTCCAGACGACCTCGTAGGTGAGCGAGGCGAAGCCGGCGAGGCCCGCGGCGATGGCGACGGCGAGCCCGCGGGGATCGAAGGCCGCGTCGGGCAGGTCCTCGATGACCGGCGCCTTCTCTGCCCCCCGCGCCCAGCGGTCCAGCGCGATGGCGAGGCCGCCGAGCAGCAGGTTGGACCCCGCGGAGATGAGGGTCGTGGCCCACAATCCGGCGATGGGCAGCAGGATGAACCCGCACAGCCAGGTGCCGAAGACCGCGCCGGCGGTGTTGACGCCGTAGAGCGTGCCGACCCGATCGCCGGCGGCGGCGAGACGATCGGTCGCGAAGCGGGCGAGGAGCGGCAGGGTGGCGCCCATGAACGCGGTGGGCAGCAGGAGCAGGGTGCCGACGAGCACGAACTGCACCGAGCCGAACACCAGCAGCGGCGGCTCCCAGACGCGCCACATGGACAGGTAGAGCGGCGTGACCATCGAGACGAGGAAGGGGAAGACCAGCGCGTACACGCCGATGCCGATCTCCATCCAGCCGTACGCGGCGAGGGGGCGCGCGAGGCGATCGGCGTAGCGACCCATCAGGAAGCCGCCCACGGCGAGGCCGGCCATGTACGCCGCCAGCACGGTGGCGATGGCGAAGGTGGAGGTGCCGAACACCAGGTGCAGCTCGCGCGCCCACAGGGTCTGGTACGCGAGGCCGGTCGCGCCGGAGACGAAGAAGAGGGGGAGCAGGGCCAGCTGGGCGCGCTCCCGGCGCATGCGAGCGACGAAGGGGTCGGTGGCGTCGTCGACGTTCATGCTCGCATCGGACACCGGGGCTCCACGCAGGGTCCCGCCCCATAGCCTGCTCCCGCCACGACGACCGCGCCCACCCGCTCGGGTTACCCTCCGGCGACTGCGGAGCCCGTGCCTGTGATGTTCCCCCACGACAAGCTCGACTGGACGCTCTCCCGCCTGGAGCGCCACCTGGACGCCTCCCCCGATGATGTGGTTGCACGCACTGAATACGCGAGTGCGTCACTCTCGCGGGCGTGGTTTCACGACGGTGGGGAGCAGTGGGCGAACACGGCCCTCACCCAGGCGCGCCGCGTCCTGCACCACGACCCGGGCAACGCGACCGCCATGGTCATCGCCGGGCTGTCCCTGGCGCTCATGGACCGCCTCGACCCCGCGGAGCGCTACCTCGATCAGGCCGTGCGCATCGAGCCCGAGGCGGCCCTGGTCCACCTCGCCCTCGGGGAGCACCACCTGCGCTCCGGCGACCGCCACCAGGCCGTGCGCGAGTTCGAGTTCTCCTGTCGCCAGGCCCCCGACGCCTGGGAGGCCCATGCGCTGCTCGGCCTGCTCCTGCGCCAGCGCGCCGCCGCCCTCGGCCATCCCCCGCGGGTGCTCGAGCGCAGCCAGTACCACCTGATCGCCGCCCTGCAGAACAACCCGTCGTCCACGTGGAAGCCCAGGTTGATCCTGGAGCTCTCCCTGGCGTGTCTGCAGACCGGTCGCTTCGCCGACGCCCACAAGCTGCTCACGAAGCTGGTCGAGAACCCCAAGCACAGCGCCAAGGCCCGCTACCACCTGGGTCTCGTGGCCATGCACATGGGCAAGTACAAGAACGCGGTGCTGCACCTGCGCCAGCACGCCCAGGAGCGCGGGGAGCACCCCCACGTCTACGCCCGGATCGCCGCCTGCTACCTCCAGCTCGGCGAGCTGCGCAAGGCGCGCGAGGCCTGCAACCACGCCCTCGCCCTCGAGCCAGGCCACGTCGAGGCCCGCTACACCCTCGCCTGCACCCTTCTCGAGGAGGACCGGGTCGACGAGGCCGTGCGGCTGTTCAAGGAGATCCTGCACGACGCCCCCGGCCACCTGCCCGCCTTCCGCGAGGTCATCCGCATCCGCCGGGCCGCCCGCGACGTCGACTGGCTCGTGCGCGCGCTCCGGGCGGAAGTCTCGGCCTACGATCGCCTACCCCACGCCATCGAGGACGACCGCGGCGAGACCGTGCGCCCCCGTGAGGCGACCCGGGCCCGCATCGACCTCATCATCGAGGGGCTGTCCGAGGTCGGCGAGACCCCGGAACAGGATCTGCTCGACCTGCTCGCGCTCACCACGGACGAGGGCCTGCGCGCCCGCCTGTGGGAGGCCGCGCTGGACGTGCTGACCGGCGCCCGCGCCCGCGACGCCGTGCGCTGGCTTCGGGAGCCTGGACGCTGGTTCTCCGCCGAGCGGGGTCACGAGGTGGTGGCGCTCGCCCGGGCGCTCCCCGAGGACGCGCTCAAGCACGGCCTTCAGCTCTCGGAAGAGGACCTCCAGCGCGCCGCGGTCGACCGGCACGGTCCCGCAGGCGACGTGATCACCCACCGCCGCCACGTCGAGGTCGAGCGCCAGGAGGCCCGCAGCTGGCAGGCGCTCCTGCTGGTCGCACTCGGCGAGCACGGCAGCGACAGCGCGCGCAACCTGCTCGTGCGCTGGGCCACCGAGGCCGACCCCGAGCTCGCCATCGCCGCCCGCGCCGGACTCGGCCTCGCCGGCGATCCCCACGCGCTCTCCGCCCTGCGCACCCAGGCCCGCGACCCGGGCAGCCGGGCCACGGTCGATCGCCTGGAGACCGCGCTCAAGCCCGCGGCCGAGCGCGCCGGCTACCGCCCTGTCTCCGACGACGAGGACCACACCTGCGCCACCTGCGGCCGCCGCAGCGGCGAGGTCGACCACATGATGGTCCGCGGAACCACCGCGATCTGCGATCGCTGCCTCGCGACGGTCGCCCGGCGCCGCCACGAGCTGCAGACCGACGATCCCCGCGTCGTGTGCGCGCTCACCGGGCGCTCGCTGGTCGACAGTCGCGCCGTGTACGTCTTCAACGGCGTCGCCATCTCCGAAGAGGTGGTCGAGCACAGCCTGGGCCTCGCGGAGCGCGAGGAGGTCGACCGCTTCCTCGCCGGGTGGTAGCGCGACAGGGCGGTGTTCTCGCAGCGAGAGCATGATCTGAATACGCGCTGAAGCGGATCACCGACTGCTGACATCGAACAGGCACGGCTTTGACGCCCGCCTGACCACGCGTCGATTGAACGGTGGTTCAATTGCGGTCCTGGAGGAAAGATGCGCTCGACCCTCGCCCTGTCGCTACTCGGTACCCTCGCCCTCGTGGCCTCCGTCCCCGCTGCTGCGGTCTCGCCGGACGGCCATGACCACGGCATGGAGCCCACCCGGGTCCACGCGTACAACGTGCAGACGCAGCTCACCCTCCGCGACTCGGTCTCCTGGCAGGCCTTCACCCAGGGTGAGGGCGAGACCTGGATCGCCCGCTTCGACGAGGTCACCGGCGAGCCCCTGCGCGCCTGGGGCCGCGGCATCGACGTCGGCCCGCTGAACAGCGAGGCGGACGCCATCAACGCCGTGCGCGCCTTTGTCGGCCGCAACGCCCAGGCCTTCTCCACCTCGCCCAAGCTCCTGGGCGGTGTGCTCGGCGGTCTCGGCGGCGGCGCCACCGCCAACTACGACGCCTCCCAGGACGCCTGGTACGTCGACATCCCCGCCGTGCACGAGGGCATCGAGGTCTACCGCGGCGGCGTCACCGCCCGCTTCAAGCGCGGCAAGCTGGTCATGATCGGCGTGCAGACCTACGCCGAGGTCCCGCGCCTGGGTCAGCAGGTGCTGTCCGATGCCGAGGCCATCCAGACCGCCATCGACCTCGGCCCGGCCTCGGGCGCCCTGCACACCAACCGCAGCGCCGAGCTGGTGTGGCTGCCGTTCATGGTCGACGGCGAGCTGTCCCTGGTCCGCGCCTGGGAGGTGCACAGCATCACCGACGAGCCGGTCGGCGAGTGGGTCAGCTTCGTCGACGCCGAGACCGGCGAGCTGCTCAACGTGCACAACGACGTGCGCTTCGTCGACGGTCGGATCCAGGCAGACATCAACCCGCGCCTCGTCACCGACAGCCTCGTCAGCGTGCCGATCAAGGACGCCTGGGTCTCCGGCGATGGCTTCCGCGCCACCACCGATGACGGCGGCAACTTCAGCATCGGCACCGCCAGCTACACCTTCGAGATGCGGGGCCCGGACCTCACCCTGCGCGAAGGCCTCAACGGCAACAACGTGCCCACCTGGCGCAACCTCACCGCCACCAACGTCCTCGTGCAGAGCTCGTCCACGGCCAGCCAGTCCGCGCTGAACACCTGGGTGGCCATCCAGGACGTGCAGGACTTCTACGGCGCCGTGGCACCCGAGATCACCGTCGGTGACAACCGCGGCGGACCCCAGACCGCGAACGTCAACACCACCGGCGGCACCTGCAACGCGTTCTACAGCCCCCAGAACGGCAGCGTGAACTTCTACCGCACCGGCGGCGGCTGCAACGCCACCGGCCTCATCGCCGACATCGTCTACCACGAGTGGGGCCACGGCTTTCACTTCAACAGCGTGCAGTCGGGCCAGTACGACAGCTCGCTGGGCGAGGGCGCGGCCGACACGGTCGCCTTCACCCTGACCGACAACAACATCATCGGCCCGACCTTCCGCACCGACGGCGGCGGCATCCGCAATGTGGAGCCCGATCGTCGCTATCCGGAGCAGTACAGCAACCAGCAGGCGCCCCACACGAACGGCCTGATCTTCGCCGGCGCCATGTGGGACCTGATCCGCGAGCTGGAGGGTCGCTACAGCCGGGACGAGGCCCGCGAGGTGGTCGCTGGCCTGCTCGCCGGCGCGCTCAAGGGCGGCCCGACCGTCGCCACCTCCGGTGACGAGGTGCTCTTCGCCGACGACGACGACGGGGATCTGTCCAACGGCACGCCGCACTACTGCGAGATCGTGGCCGCGTTCGAGCCCCACGGCCTCGCCCCCCAGGCGGGCATCCAGGTCGCGGTGCAGCACGACCAGCTGGTCGAGGCCAACCCCGGTGAGGTCGACATCGTCGCGACCGGCGGCGGCCTGTCCCTCGACTGTCTCGACCTGGGCAACGTGCAGGTCACCTACCGCGCGGACGGTGGCAGCTGGCAGTCGGCACCCATGTCTCGCAGCGGGGACGACTTCACCGCCTCGCTCGACCTGCCCTACGGCACCTTCGTCGAGTACTACCTGGCGGCTGGCGGCGCGGAGATCCCGTCGGGCGGCGTGCGCAACCCGCTCTCGCTGTACGTCGGCGGCGTGCTCGACGTCTGGTCCACCGACTTCGAGGCGGACGACGGTGGCTTCACCAGCGAGCTGCTGGCCGGGGATGACCGGGCGGGCGCCAACGACTGGCAGTGGGGCACCCCGAACGCGACGCCGGACACCGGCCGGGGCAGCACCGTGGTCAGCGGCGACCCCGACGGCGCGTGGTCGGGCGACAACGCCTGGGGCAACGACCTCGGCAACGTCGTCACCGGTGAGGACGGCAACCCGCAGTACTGGAACGGCGTGTACCAGGGCGACCGGCACAACCGCCTGTCCAGCCCGCCCATCGCCGTGCCCGAGCACCTCGAGGGCGTGTTCCTGCGCTACGCCCGCTGGCTGACCGTCGAGGACGGCTTCTTCGACCAGGCCAACATCCTGGCCGACGGCGAGATCGTCTGGACCAACTACAACTCCAAGGACCAGAACGCCGCCGCGTCGCACGAGGACCGTCAGTGGGTGATCCACTCGGTCGACATCGATGATGCCGCCGCGGACGGCGAGGTCGTGCTGTCCTGGGAGATCGTCACCGACCAGGGCGCCCACTTCGGCGGCTGGAACCTCGACGATGTCCAGGTGGTCGCCCCCGCGACGCCGAACAACCGCCTCGCGATCACCGACCTCGTGGCCGGCGATGACGAGGAGGGCGGCGTGACGGTCTCCTGGACCAACCCCAAGTACGCGCCCCTGCAGAGCGTCATCGTGGTCCGCAAGGAGGGCGAGCTGCCCACCGGCCCGGACGACGGCGAGGTGGTGTGGGTCGACGAGAACCCCGAGCTGGGCGCGCCCAACAGCACCGTCGACACCGGCGGCAAGAACGGCCGGGTCTACTGGTACGCCGCCTACGGTGACGACGGCAGCGACACCCTGGGCTGGACCGTCGCCGGCTGGAACGCCGACGAGGGCTCGGGCAACGGGATCAACAACGGCGTGGCCGGCTGCAGCTGCAACAGCACCCCGTCCGGCGGGCACCTGGCCTGGCTGGGCCTGGGCGGCCTGGTCTTCTTCCTGCGTCGTCGCCGGTCCTGAGCGTTCGGTGCGCACGCGTCCGGGTTAGACCGCGACCGTGCGCACCCTCTCCCTGCTCGCCGCCCTGCTGCTGGCGCCGTCCCTGGCGTCCGCCGAGGTCCCGCTCCCGTCGTACGAGAAGCGGCTCGGGATCGCGGCCTGGTACCGGGTGAACGAGCACATCGACCGCGGTCGGCGGCTGCAGTCCCAGCAGTCGCCCCAGCTCTCGCCCGAGAACCAGGCCGAGCTGAAGCGGGAGGCGGAAGCTGCGTTTCGCGCGGCCATCGACGAGGCCGAGGCCTTCCGCACCACGGTGACCGACACCAGCGGCGTGGCCTACCTGGAGGGCCTCGCCTGGCGCTACCTGGAGCAGCCCACCAGGGCCGAGGCCGCCTGGCGCCGCTCCATCGACCTCGACCCCGCCGGCGCGGTCGACGCGTGGCACGACCTCGGCGAGCTGATGCTCACCCGCCAGCAGTGGGACGAGGCCGACGCCTGCTTCGCCAAGGTCACCGAGCACCTCACGACCGGGCAGGAGGCCTGGCGCGGCCCGCTCCGTCAGGCCGAGGTCGCCGCCTGGAAGGGAGATGCCGAGCGGATGGAGCAGCACCTGCACGAGGCCCTGCGCCGCGGGTTCAACCTGAACTTCATCCGCCACCAGCCCCAGTGGCGGACCTTCTACGCCGATCCTCGCCTGCACGACACGGTCGAGAAGATGGTGCTGGTCTACGGCGATCGCAGCCTGCTGCCGGTCCTCGGCGCACCCTAGGTCACCCCGGGGCAGCAGCGCTCACAGACAGGCAGGAACGCCGTGGATGAGGACGGTGTCCTCCACTTCCAGCGCCTCGACGCGCACCACGTTCCGCTCCGCGTCGTAGCTGAAGTCGACCTCGCTCCCCTGCGCAGTGACGGAGAGGCTGTCCGGCTCCGGAACCAGGGAGAGCGGGATCTCCACCTGGCCGGGCTGCACCCACACCCCGATGGAGAAGTGACGATCTTCGCCGATCACACCCGTGATCGCCCTACCGGTGTCGATCCTCCGGGCGCCGAGGTCGTAGGAGAGACCCAGCCACTGGGACGTGGCCGGACCGGCCGTCGCGTCGAGCTCCAGCACCAGGAGGGGCTCCTCGCGGGTCTCCTCGGACAGGACCACCGGCAGTGGCCCCTCGACGCGGGCCGACCAGGTCTCGCTGCCCAGGGGGGAGATCCCCCGGAGCTCGAGCGGGATCCTGCCCGCATAGTGCAGGGGCGTCTCGATGCGCACGGGACAGTCCGGCGTCGTGCCAAGGGTCTGCGGCAGCGGGTACTGCAGCATCGGCTCGGTCGTGACCTCGTGGTCGACCACGGCCAGGAGCGCGCCGGTGTCGAGGCGTCGCACCTCGGCGCGAGCCGGCCCGTCGGACCGGATGCCGTACGCGACGATCGTCATGTCCAGCACGCCGCCGCTGGACAGCCGCCGGTTCAGCAGGGGGAGCACGCGGACGTTGGTCGCGATGGTCTCGGTGCCCGGGTCGAACGCCTGGATGAAGGGAACGTCGGCGGCGTGGGTGCAGACATTGCGGACCTGGAACCCGTCGATCAGCGTCCCCGATGGCAGACCGAGGGGGACCCGATCGAAGTCGACGTGCACGACCTCGTCGATCTGCACACACGGGGAGAGATCGTCGGGAACCGGATCCGTCAACGGACCGGTCGGCCAGCCAGGCTCGTCCTCGACGCAGCCCGCGGCGAGGGCGAGGGCGGCGAGCTGGACTCCCACCGACCGAAGGCCGAGCTTCGAGGCTGGCAAACGGCTTCGCATGCGATCTCCGGTCATTGCACACACTCCAGATCGCCCAGGACATCGATGAAGTACGCACCGGGCGCGCGATGGATGGTGACCACGTTCCGCTCCGGATCGTATTCGTGAACGGGAACGTCGGACGTGGCGTCGCCGATCATGGACACGGTCACTGGGCCCGCTGGCTGCACCGGCAGCGTGATCTCGTACGGGGGCTCGGCCTTGCGGACCGCCCAGCGGAGGTAGAACGTAGATCGGTAGCCCACCCTGACCGGGATCCGCTCGCGATCGAGATCATTGACGAGCCCGTCGAATGCTGTCTGCACGGTGACGTCCAGCCGCTCCCCACGCTCGCCCGTCCCGGCCACCCGCAAGATGAACTCCACCTCGGACTGCTCACCGTCGCCGAGGACGATGGGCAGGACCTCGTCCCCCTGCAGCGACCAGGGAGCGTCCGACTGAAGCGTGATCGCCTCGACGCCAACGGGCTGGTTGCCCGCCCAGGAGTAGCCACGCCGGAGCTCGGCGACGCACCCCGGCTCGAGGTCGAGACCCTGGACCCGGGCGTACCGATCGAACCGCACGCGAGGATCGACCTCGATGCTGACGGTGCCGTAGACGGCTCCGGACGTCTTACCGACGACATCGACCAGGTGTTCGCCCGGGCGGTTCGTCATGACCAGCACGTCCAGCTGCACGTCGCCCGACCCGACCCGGTCCAGCTGTGCCACCCGGCCGAAGATGTCGACCTCGTCGTCCTGGCTCACGACCACCAGCCGCTCCGCCTGCAAGGGCCCCAAGCACGTGTTGCGCGCGGCGAACCGGGCGATGTAGCCATTCTCGCTGCGCATGTCCTGGGGAACGACGCCCAGGTCGTAGAACCCAGGCTCGATACAGTCGGCGGGCTGCGGTTCGACGGACGGAGGCTCCGGCTCGCCACCACACGCCGTCGCGCCGAGGGCCAGGACGGCCACACCTACACCCACTCTGCTCATGCTCCCTCCCCACACCGCGGTTCGCCTCGGACGTAGATGACCGACCCATTCGGGGCACCGTCCACGTGGACCGTGTTGTCGACGTCGTCGTAGGTGAACGGATGCGCCTTGCCGGCCACGGTCACGTCGAGCGTCTCGGCGACCGGCACGATCCCGAGCGGAATGCGCTCGCTGCCATCGAGCCCCATGACTGGCCAGTTCACCGCAAACTGCGGTTCATCCTCACGAACGGCGCTGCTGATCATGACGTGCGCCGTCGGGAATGGCGAGTCGATGGGCAGGTCGGCGCGGAACGGATGCACCTCGTCGGGCGCGTCCGCCGGAAGATGGAGCCTCAGGCGGTGGGGGCCGGGCGCGTCCTCTCCCAGGACCCAGGGCAGGGCGGGCTCCCAGACAGCCTCCCAGGACTCGCTGGCCTGCTCGTCGAGGACCGCATCGCCCAGCGCGTAGGGCAGCTCGCCGCCGTACTGGAGGACGAGCTCGATGTCGACGGCACAGCCCGAAGGCACACCGACCGCGTAGGGCAGCGCCCTGCGGACCAGCAGGTGCTCCGAGTCGCGCACCGCGGACACCGTCGCCAGCACTACGCTCGAGTTCTGCACGGCGACGAAGCTGTCGAACGGCTCGTCGTCTTGCAGGAACACGCTCACCCCGACGTCGATCTCCTCCCCCGCCGGGACCCGGACGCCCGGGGGCACGCTGAAGGCGAGGCTCCCCGACTGGGAGAAGTCCCCCCCGTGGAGTGTTGGCAGCGATCGCGCGGTGGTGCAGTGATTGCGCAAGGTGAAGGTCCGAGCGAACGACAGCCTCACCATGTCCACCGGGAGCACGCCGAAGTCGAGGTGGGGCAGCTCGCCCTCCGGCTCGAAGCACAGATCGTCGGTCACGTCCGGCACCTCTTTGGGGTCCGGCTCGACGCGGTCACACCCGCCGAGCAGCAGCAGGGGCAGCACACCGGCGGTCAGGCGGGTCACTGCACGCACCGGGGCTCCCCACGGATCGTCAGCGTCGCGCCCACGGGGGCCCCATCAACGATCATGGTGTTTGAATCCTCATCGTAGCTGAACGGGACCTCGCTGCCCGCCATGGACACCGAGAGCGTGTCCGGCACCGGGGTGACGCCCAGGGGGATGGACTGGACCGACGCATCGCTCGTGACGTTCCAGACGAGCTCGAACGAGGCGTCTGCTCCGAAGGACGCGGAGACCGAGGCCGGGACCTGGCCCTGCATCACCGACAGGATGGGCAGCTCCGCGATGTACCGCCGCGGGTCCTTGGGCGGAGCGGCGGGGAGCGCCAGGATCAGGCGGTGTGGTCCGGGACTGTGCTGACCCAGCGACCAGGGCGGCGGGGGGTCCCAGGTGGCCTGCCAGTCCGGGCTCGTGTCCTCGTCGACCACGGGGGAATCGAAGTCCAGCCGCGCCGGACCATCGTACGCGAGCTGAAGCTCCAGCTCGATACCGCAGGTCTCGGGGAGGGTGACGAGCGTCGGCAGCACCCGCCGAACGAGCCGCTGCTCCGGGTCCAGCTGGGCAGAGATCGTCGCGAGGGGTTGCTGCCCCCCCTGCAGTCGCAGCTCCTGCTCCACGAGCTCGAACGAGGTCAGGACCACGAACGCGCCCACGTCCACCTCGCCGCCCGCCGGCACGCGGCTGGTGAAGGCGCTGGTCCGGACGGCGCCATCCGGATCGCTGCGCGGAACGGTGACTATCGGCGGCAAGATCCGCGCGGACGGGCAGATGTTGCGAACCACGAAGTCGCGGTGGAACGCACCCGGCGGCGCGTCAGCCAGCAGGAGTCCGTAGTCCAGGTGACCCGCGTCGTCGGACGTGAAGCAGTCGACATCCAGGTCGTCAGGCGGACCGTCGCACGCGGCCAGGGCGAGCAGCGCGGCGAGGCCAGCGGTACGCGCGGTCATGGCAGGCACAGCGGCTCCCCCGTCACGTACAGGACCGAGCGTTCGCCCGCGCCCTCGACGAGCATCGTGTTGGTGTCGGCGTCGTAGGTGAACGGGAGCGACTCGGCGCCGTCAAACACTGCCAGCGACTCCGGCTCCGGGAGCAGCCCCAGCGGGATGGGCTCGACCCCACGTCTCGCGAACGTCGGCCAGCGCAGGGTGAACCCGGGCTCGTTGGCCGGGGCTGCATCCACCGTGAGCGCCAGCTGCGAGGCCGCGAAAGAAGACGTCGGAAGAGCGGCGTTGAACGTCCGCTTCGTGCTGGTCCAGTCCGGGTGGAGGCGCAGGTGGAGCCGGTGGGTCTCGGGCGCGTGCACTCCGAGGGACCAGGGGGGCGGAGGGTCCCAGGACTCCTCCCAGTCGGGACTGGAGTCCGGCTGGTACGTAGGCGCATCGAAGTCCAGGGGAGCGGCGCCGTCGTAGGCCAGCTCGAGGTCCAGCTCGACCGCGCAGCCCGGCAGGATGTCGATCTTCGAGGGCAGCGCCCGGCGCACGAGGCGGGCGTTGGGGTCCAGCTGGGCGGACACCCGGGCGATCGGCGCGACGTGCTGGGGCAGGCGGACCTGCACGTCGAGGCGCTCTTCCGTCGCGAGGGTGACGAACGCGACGATGTCCAGCACGGAGCCGGACGGCACGCGATCCCCAGCGAACGTGCTGGTCCACACCCTGCGGACGGAGGTCGGCGGGAAGAACGTCATTTCCGGCATCGCCCGCGCGGTCGGACAGGTGTTCTCGATCTGGAACGTGTGCGCGATGGCTCCCTGCGGCGCGTCAGGCGGGACCAGACCGAAGTCCACGCGCGGATCGCCCACCGGCCGGAAGCAGTCGACCGCCTCGCGGATGTCGTCCTGGACGTCCCCGCAGCCGACGAGCAGCAGCGAAGCCAGGATCCACAGCGTCTGGCGCGACACGGTCACGTGCACGGCCCTCCCAGGACCTGGTGTCGGAGGCCGGTCGATCCTTCAGCGCGACGGCTGACACCTGGGGACGGCACCGATGGAGAGCCGATTGGGTCCGAGCTGCCGGTAGAAGTCGACCTCCAGCACGCGCCGCTCGGGATCCCAGCCCACCTCCTCGTCGGTGTCGTCCACCACGTATGCAGATCCCTCCTCGATCTCGATGGGAAGGGGGATCTCCTGCGGACCGTCCTCGTACACCCACCACACGAACACCACGCCAGGCTCCCGATCGGGCTCGTACGCCGCGTTCACCTGGAGCAGCTCCAGGGCGCGCGTGGGACCGGCGAGCTCCGCCGCGAGCGTCACCTCGCCACTCACCTCCTCCTCGGACCCCGGGGCCAGCCCGACCGTGGCCTGGAATCGCCGCGCATCCTCCAGCCCGAGCGACGTGGGGACCGGATCCGCGCTGACCGACCAGGCGGCAGGCGCGTCCAGGGTGAGGGCCGAGAGCTCTACGGGCACCCGTCCCAGGTAGCCCACGGCGAGGTCGAAGCTCAGGCCACAGTCGGCGGGGACCTGCAGGTCGACCAGCTGGGCCACAGGCAGGAGACGCCAGCCCGACACCTCGATCCCCACCGAGAGAACCGGCTGGGACTGACCCGAGAAATAGACGTCGAAGGCGTGGATTCCGGTAGTCATCTCCGCGGCCGGCATCAGGATCACCGTCTGCACGTCTCCCGCCGACAGGCGCATGGCGCTCGGGACGAGGGTCGCGGCGCGCCTGCCGCCCACGAGCTCGGCGACGAGCTGCCCGTCCACGGCGTGATCACAGGTGTTCCGCAGCACGATCGGGACCTGCATGAGCCCGCCCAGCATGTCGACCGGCACGTGGCCCAGCTGCAGGTCCGCCTGCTCGGCGATGACGCATTGGACGGACTCGTCGGTGTCGGTGCGCTGGGGGGGCAGGTCCTCCCACCCCGTGGCGTCACACCCGGTCAGCAGCAGCAGGACGAGCAGCCTGACGGCGGCGTGGGTCGGGCGCGGGTGCCCGCAGGTCAACGCGACGCCCCGCAACGCACGTGCCCAGAGACTTCGACCTTCCCGGGTGCCAGGCCGTCACGCACAGTGACGTACAAGGCTCGCTCTGCGGGCCTCAGATAGGACGACAGGATCGCGCCCGCGCCCATGTTCGCTCGGTACCCGTCCTCCACGTCCATGCCGAGTGGAATGACATTGACGCCGTCCACATGGATCATCCAGTCGGCGTCGAACCTGGCCGGGCTGTCCGCAGGCACGGGCTCCACCATCATGTCGAGCAGGGAAACGTCGACGCCGGAAGGCTCCACCCGACCGATCAGCCGAACGGGGCGGGTGCGGCCGAGGACGTGGTCCGCCGGCACCTCGACGACCGCCTCGTAGGTCCAGTCTTCGCCGGCACCCAGGACGGCGGGGAGAGGGTCGGCGCTG
>CALATR010000503.1 GCA_937891875.1 uncultured Pseudomonadota bacterium
TCCTGCACCTCGTCGGCGAATACGAGCAGGCGGCCGAGGGCTTCTACAGCCTGGTGACCACCGTCGCCCTCGATGATGCGGGCCTGCACTGGGACGCCGAGTGGTACCTGGCCGAGTCCCTCTACAAGATGGGCAACCTGCGGACCGCCGAGGCCAACTACCGCGTCATCGTCGAGGACACGGAGCACCCGTTCCACGATGACGCCGTCCGTCGCCTGCTCGAGCTCTACGTGCAGCTCGAGGACGACGCCGCCTTCGAGAAGCTCTACGAAGAGGAGATCATCGCCGGCCGGGTGCAGGCCACCGATCTCATCACCTACGCCATCGGCAAGGCCTTCTTCCAGAAGGGCGACTACGTGCAGGCCAAGGCCAACCTGGGCGATGTGTCCGCGGACAGCGCCTGGTTCCGAAAGGCCCGCTACATCCTGGGCAGCATCATGGTGCTGGAGGGCAACCTCGAGACCGCGTCCCAGGTCTTCCGCTCCATCACCGAGCTGTCGGTCGAGACCCAGGACGATCGCCGGGTCCTCGACCTGTCGCTGCTGGCGCTGGGCCGGATCTACATGGAGCTCGGCATGTACGAGGAGGCGTCCAACCAGTACGGACGCATCAGCTCGGACTCCGAGTACCTCGCCGACAAGCTCTACGAAGAGGTCTGGACCTTCATCAAGCAGAAGGAGGAGATCCGCAAGCTCCGCACCCAGAGCGGGGAGGAGCTGTCCGAGGAGGAGCTGGCGCTGCTCAAGGCCCGCGAGGGCGAGCTCGTGCAGCAGTCCCTGCGCGGAATCGACATCTTCCTGCTCGCCTACCCGGAGCACCCCTACACGCCCAAGCTCAAGCTGCTGCGGGGCCACCTGCAGATCCAGGCGGTCGAGTACGACAACGCCATGCGCAGCTACGAGGACGTGATCACCGAGTACGGCCCCATCCGTGAGCGCTTCGGCGAGCTCGCCCGCTCGGACGACAAGCCCAAGGAGTACTTCCGCGAGCTGCTCAAGTCCGGCGAGCGCTTCCAGGGCACCCGGGATCAGCTCCCGCCCTACGCCATGTCCATGGTCATGGCTGACCGCGACCTGTCCCGCGCGATCACCGTCTACCGGGACCTCGAGGACCAGCGGCAGAACATCGCCGCCTCGGAGTCCATCATCCGCGAGCTGAAGGGTGTGCTCGAGAATGCGGAGGGAATCGGCGGTTTCGACCAGATCCGCTACGACCTCCAGCTGGATCGCAGCCTGGGCGTGCAGCGCCACTACGAGCTCGCGCAGCTCGAGGCCGACGTGCTGGCCCAGACCCTGTCCGGGGATGCCAAGCGTCAGGCCGAGTCGGTCGGTGCCGGGGTCGAGGAGCGCAAGAACACCAGCCTGCAGGCCATCGCCGAGGCGGACTCTGCCACCGTGCAGCAGGACCTCGACGCCCTGCGCGGGCAGCTCCAGCCCCTCCGTCGCCAGGTCAGCGATCCGCGCATGAGCGATCTGTTCTCCAAGATCGATCGCCAGCACGAGATCCTGTGGACCGCCGACCGCAAGCTCTCCGACGCCTCCCGCCGGCTCGGTCCCCTCGAGTCCGAGGAGCTGACCCGCATCCGCGCCCGCTTCGATCGCGAGGTGGCCGAGGTGGACAAGCAGCGTCAGGAGCTCGAGAGCACCCTGACCGAGGCCCAGACCGTCTCCGAGGACCTCACCCGGTCCGGCTTCGGTCGCCTCGAAGATTTCTTCGCCGACTCCGTCCTTCGGGCGGACGTGGGCATCGTCGACGTCTACTGGGCTCAGAAGGTCGAAGTCTCAGACGAGAAGACCCGGGTCATCGAGGAGCGCAACGCCCTTCGTGACCAGATCTCCCGTCGCTTCGAGCTGATCGAGCAGAAGCTCCGGCTGTAGGTGAACATGCGCCGCCTCACGTCCCTGCTGACCACCCTCGCCGTGCTGCTGCCCCTCGCAGCGGCGGGGCAGGAAGGTCCCGAGACCGACGGAAGTGCTGCCGCTGATGCCGCGCCCGAGACCACGGCCGCCGACGGTGGTCAGGGCGGCACGGTCGCCGCGGTGGAGCGCAGCTCGGTCCGCGATCCGGCGGAAGTGGAGGCCTACAAGGCCATCCAGGAGCGCTTCGAGCAGCGCGCCATCGAGTTCGAGGACGACGTCAAGCGCTACCTCGCGAGCCGCAAGACGGAGGAGCTCGACCGGGTCAGCGACGGCTACGACGCCCTGGTCCAGACCCTCGAGGAGAAGGAGCGCGCCCAGCGCGACCTCGCCATCGATCGGCTCAAGGAGTTCCTGGTCCGCTACCCGGGCGTGCCCGAGGCGGACAACGTGCGCTTCCGCCTGGCCGAGCTCTACTACGAGAAGGCGGTCGAAGAGTGGCTCGACTCCCAGGCCAACTTCGGCGACCGCGAGGCCGAGTACGATCGCCGCCTGGCCGAGGCCGAGGCCGCGCTCGAGGGTGACGATCCCGACCCCACCCTCATGGAAGCCCTCATGGCCGAGGGCGAGCTTGAGTTCCCGCAGAAGGACCTCGCGCGCTCCATCGGGCTCTACCAGCAGATCATCGCCCGCAACGAACCCCTCGAGGCCGAGGACCGCTGGGTGCACCTCGACCGGGCGTACTACTCGCTCGGCTTCGCCTACATGGACACCCAGGCCAAGCAGCACGACTACTACAAGGCCCGCATGGCCTTCCAGGAGCTGCTGCGGGTCACCGGTGAGGAGGGCGATCTCGCGGACGCGGCCCACATGTTCCTGGGCAAGCTGCTCTTCGAGAACGAGAAGAGGTTCGACGATGCCCTCGCGGAGTACGCCGCGGTCGTCGAGAAGGGCCCCAAGGGGCCGTACTACTACGACGGCATGTTCCAGCTGGCGTGGACCTCCTACAAGCTCGCGGGCAAGGACCCGGAGGTCTACGAGCCGCGTGCCCTCGAGCTCTTCACCAAGATCCTCGACGACTCCGAGCGCTCCCTCAAGGAGAGCGGCAAGGAGAGTGACTACGCCCCGGATGCCAGGTTGAACCTGGCTCGTACCCTCGCCGACATCTCGGACCGCAGCTACTCCACCCCCGGTGGCTTCCGCTCGCCGGTGCAGGTCGGGCAGGAGTACTTCGGCCGCATCGGGCCCCGGCCGTGGGAGCGCGACGTCTACGAGGCCCTCGCCGAGGTGCTCGCCGGGTGCATCCCCGTGCCCGACGCCTGTGCGCCCGGCACCCAGAACGGCGGCCGCTACGAGTTCGACTCGGCGATCGACGTCTACGAGCACCTGCAGACCGATGCCCGCTGGGTCAACGAGTCGGACAACCCGATCTTCCAGCGCAAGAAGATCTGGCTCCTGCCGCAGAAGATGGATCCCGACCTCGATCGCGACCTGCCCGTGGAGCAGAAGCTCCTGGTGGAGCGCTACGGCGAGACCATCATCGACCCCTACACCGGCACCGAGAAGCCGAACCCGTGGTGGGTCGCCAACCGCAACAACCCCGACGCGCTCGACACGGTGCGTCAGTTCGTGGAGGGCAGCCTCGCCCA
>CALATR010000504.1 GCA_937891875.1 uncultured Pseudomonadota bacterium
CGTAGCCGCCGCGACCACCGCCGCCGCCACCACCGTAGCCGCCGCGACCGCCGCCGCCGCCGCCGTAGCCGCCGCCGCGACCACCACGACCGCCGCCGCCGCCGCCACCGCGACGCTCCTGCGCCTCGTTGACGCGGATGGAGCGACCATCCAACATGGAGCCGTCGAGGGCGGCCATGGCCTCATCAGCGGCCTGGTCGTCAGAGAACGTGACGAAACCGAACCCGCGGGAGCGGCCGGTGTCACGATCGAGGATGACCTTGGCGTCCGTCACCTCGCCGTACTCGGCGAAAGCGGCGTGCAGACCCTGGTCGTCGGTGGCCCAGGCGAGACCGCCCACGAAAAGCTTCTTGCTCATGCTCTTTCTTCTCTTCTTCTGATTGCGTCGGACACTCGAGGTCCGATTCCCTGGGGCACCCGGCTGGCGCCCCGCCCGATGGCGTTGCCGGCACCTCGCCGGACCTCCATTCGGACGAACACGCCTAACGGCGGGCTCGCCCGCGCGCCCGTATTCCCGCGAGATTCGTCAGTCGCTGGAAACCCCGGGCCCAGGCGGACCGGACGCCCGAACCGCCGCCAGGGCCTCCGGGGTGTCGACGTCCAGGTGCACCCCAGCGTGGTCGACCGGCACCAGGTGGACCTCGTCGGCGTGAGCGTCCAGCACGGCACGAGCGCCGACATCCCCGGTGAGCGCCAGCAGCTCGGGCAGGTAGGCGCGGGACCACACGACCGGGTGGCCGCGCTTGCGGTCGTGCACCGGCACACAGATGGGCGCGCCGCCCTCGGGGTCGAATGCGTCCAGCAACAGCTCGACCACCCGCGGGCTGACAAAGGGCATGTCCCCCAGGGCGACCATCACGCCGGCAACCCCGTCAGGTACGGCTTGGAGCCCGGCGCGCAGGGACGTGCTCATGCCGGCGGCAAAGTCGGGGTTGTGCACGAGGGTGACGTCCTTGCCGGCGAGGGCAGCCGCGACGTCCTCGTGCTCGTGGCCCGTGACGACGATGACCGGGCGGGCGCGACTGGCGAGCAGTCCGTCCACCGCCCGCACCAGCAGGGGCTCGCCGTCGAGATCGACCAGGAGCTTGTTGTCGACACCCATGCGGCGACTGCGTCCGGCGGCGAGCACGATCGCGGCGACGTCGTGCCGCTTGCCTGCGGTGGCCCGGCGAGGCGCGCCGCGTGCGGGGATCTCCTTGAGCAGCCCGCCCACGCCCATGCTCCGGATATCGGAAGGTTCGACCGGCAAATCCGCCAGCACACGCCGCAGCACCAGGTCGAAGCCGGACGCCTTGGGCGAGCGTGCACAGCCGGGCAGGCCGAGCACGTCCCGGCCATCGTGGCGACCGACCAGCAGCAGGTTGCCGGGATCGACCGGCATGCCCAGCTGCACGACCTCTCCCCCGATGGCCTCGACCGCGCTGGGCAGGACGTCGCGGCGGTCGATGATCGCGGAGGCGCCGAGGAACAGCACCGGGTCGAGCCCCGCGTCGAGCTGGTCCCGGAGCGCGCGCGCCACGGCGTCGACCTCGTGGGGCACGGCGTCGACCCGGTCGAGGGTGGTGCCGAGGGCGGCGAGCCGCTCCCGCTGGGTCTCGGCGGCGCGCTCGACGAGGCGGGCGGGCAGGCCCGGAAGGGTCGAGAGCACGAGCCCGGCCCGCTTGGGGAGCAGCGGCGCGACCCGGATGGGGGGCCCGTCCCCCTGGCCGGCAGCCTCGCACACCTGGAGGATCGCGTCGGGCACGGCGTAGGGGATGATCTTGACCGTGCCCAGCAGCTCGCCGGCGACCACGGTCGAGGCGGCGGCGAGGGTGGCGACCGTGATGCCCTCGTCCACCTCGTTGACCGCGTCCACCCGGTCCTCGTCGACGACCAGCACCCCGGGCACCGTGGCGAAGAGGTTCACCCGGCCGGTCCGCGCCGCCCCCAGCTCCACGTTCGGCCCGCCGACCACCCGCGCGAGCCGCGCCGCCGCCTCGTCCTCGCCGACATCGCCGGACTCCATGCGCGCGACCACGACCTCGCCGTACCCGGCCGCTACCAGCCGCTCGACGTGGACTTCGTCGAGGATCAGGCCCTTGCGCAGGGCGCCGTCGGCTCCCAGGCGGTGGGTGTGGGCGAGGATGGCGCCGGCCGCCTCGCGGGTGGGTACGGGGCCGAAGCGCATCAGGCCGCCCCCGTCCGCAGTACCTGCGTCATCTGCGCGAGGATGGAGATGGCGATCTCCGCCGGGGAGCGCGCTCCGATGGACAGGCCCACCGGCCCGTGGATCCGCGCGATGGCGTCCTCGGACAGGCCCGATCGCTGCAGCCGGCCGACCCGGCTCTTGTGGGTGCGGCTGCTGCCGAGCGCGCCGACGTAGAAGGCCTCGCTGCGCAGGGCGACCTGCAGCGCCGGATCGTCGAGCTTGGGGTCGTGGGTCAGGGTGACGATCGCGGTCCGCACGTCGATCTCGAGCGCCTGCAGCGCGTCGTCGGGCCACTCGTCGACGAGGGTGACGCCAGGGAAGCGCTCCTGGGCCGCGAACGCCGCCCGCGGGTCGACCACGATCACCGAATAGCCCGCCTCCTTCGCCAGGATCGACAGGGGCTGCGCGATGTGCACCGCGCCGACCACGACCAGGCGCAGCGGCGGGTTGTAGGGTCGCAGGAAGAAGCTGTTGCCGTCGACCTCGACCGTGTCGGAGCGATCGCTGCGCAGGGCCGCCGCCACCTCGCTGGCGAGCGGATCGTCGCTGCCCGGCGCGACCAGGCGCTGGCTGCCGTCCGCGAGTGCCGTCACCAGCACCACCGGGCGCTTGGCCGCCCGCGCCGCCACCAGCTCGTCGAGGATCTGTGCCTTCATCGGACCGGCTCCACGTAGATCTGCACCCGCCCACCGCACGCCAGGCCCACCTCCCAGGCCTGCTCGTTGGACACGCCGAACTCGAGCATGCGGGCCTCCCCGTCCTCCATCGCGTCGAGCGCGGCCTCGACGACCTTGCCCTCCACGCAGCCGCCCGAGACCGAGCCGACGAACAGGGTGTCGTCCCGCACGACCAGGTGACTGCCCGCCGGCCGCGGCGAGCTGCCCCACGTCTTGACGACCGTCGCGATGGCGACCGCGTGACCGGCCTCCCGCCAGGCCGCCGCCTGCTCGAGCTCCCCGGTGGTCTGCATCGGAACCTCCATGCCGCACAGCGTAGCGCGTACCCAGCGCCTACACTCCGTACCCCGCACCACGCTCTGGAGATCCCATGCGCACCGACAGCCCCGCCCGCCCCGGCACCCCCACCTGGTTCGACCTCATGAGCCAGGACCCCGACACCGTGCAACCCTTCTACGCCGCCGTCATGGGCTGGGAGTTCACGCCCTCCGCCGGTCCCGAGATGGGGCACTACCGCATGGCGCTCCGAGACGGTCACATCGCCGCCGGACTGGGCAAGCGTCCCGACGAGATGCGCGACGCGTGGACCACCTACCTGGCCACCGACGACGTCGACGCCCTGACCGCCGCCGTGCGCGAGGCCGGGGGCAAGGTCCTCGACGAGCCCATGCAGGTCGCTGATGCCGGAAGAATGGCGATCTTCGCCGATCCTGGAGGGGCGGTGTTCGGCGCCTGGGAGGCCGGTCGCCACATCGGCGCCCAGATCAGGGACGAGCCCGGCGCGATGTGCTGGTGCGAGGTCAACACCCCCGACGCCACCGTCGCCCGCGCCTTCTACGAGCGGATCATGGGCCTCACCACGCAGAAGATGGAGGGCATGGCATACTGGACCCTTCAGGAGGGCGAGAAGGCCCACGCCGGCATCCTGCAGATGACCGAGGAGTGGGAGGGCGTGCCACCGCACTGGATGTGCTACTTCGCCGTGGACAGTGCGGACGAGGCGGGCGCGCGCGCCGCGGAGCACGGGGGCAAGGTATGCGTACCACCCTTCGATACGCCCTACGGACGGATGAGCGTGCTGGAGGATCCGTTCGGCGCCGTGTTCAGCGTCATGTCCCCGGTGGGCTGAATGCAATCCGCCAGAGACGCCGACTTTGTGTCCTGAAACAACCGTGGTGCGCCGCCGGCATCGATCGGATCACCGGCAAATCGAGATTAACTGTGTCCGGTCAGGTCTCGACGTGAACCAGCACATGCGACAATGATGGAAGTGTGGAGGAGGAGTTGAACATGCGGTCCTGGTGCCTGCTGGCGTCCCTCGTGGGCAGCACGGTGGCGTGCGCGCCCCCCGATCCCATCACGGGACTCGACACCGATCCCGGCGCGGCCGCGGTTCCGGAGATCCGGATCCTGTTCCCGCCCTCGGACGCCCCGATCACCCTCGACAGTGACGGCTTCCTGCGCACCCTCGTGGTCGTCGACCTGATCAACATCGACTTCCTGGCCCCCACCGGCGAGGAGAACGCCGACGGCGAGGGGCACTACCACCTGTTCGTGCAGGAGACCCAGTATATCGAGGCGCCCGAGGACCTGTTCTTCGAGCTGGAGTCCGACGCCTTCACGGCGGGCCAGCGGGGCATCATCAACGTCGACCTGCGCCAGAACGACCACAGCGAGCTGTCCGAAGCCCTCGATGACTGCATCTGCACCGCGCAGATCGAGTTCGCCGTGGAAGCGCCGTAGTGAGCGAGGGTCGCCGATTCCGCCTCTTGCGGCGCCTGGGAGCGGGTGCCCACGGAGAGGTCTACCTGGCTGAACAGGAGTCCCAAGCTGGATTCCGCAGGCGCGTGGCGCTCAAGA
>CALATR010000505.1 GCA_937891875.1 uncultured Pseudomonadota bacterium
GCGGGCGATCCGGGTCTCGATGTCGATGCCGTCGACGTCGGTGTTCGGCATGTGACAGGTCTGGCATTCCGCAGCTTCGGGCTGGGCCTTGGGCGGGTAGTACGCGCTCGCCTGCCACTCCAGGTAGGGCCCCTGCTCCATCGAGGTGTGCCCGGTGGCCACGCCGCCCCCGTCGACCGAGTCGATGAAGAGCGTGTGGCAGCTGGCGCAGACCTCGCTGTGCAGCATGTGCTCGCTGTGGGTGGGCTCGAAGCCGGCGAAGTTGCGCATCGGCCCGGCGAACGGGGCCACGTGGGGGCCGTAGATGACGCGGTCGTCGTTGTAGTCGTGGTGGCCGCTGAACGTGTCCGGATCGCCCTGGGTCTCCGGCCGCTGGAGGTGGCAGCCGACGCAGTTCGCGCCTTCGCGGGCGAGATCGCCGATGGCATCGGGAGACTGCAGGGCGGCCAGCGTCGGGCCGTCCTCGTCCGACAGCGTGAGGTCGGCCCAGGCCGCCGGCGCGTGGCAGCTCATGCACTTCTGCTCGATGGCGACGGCCAGATCGGGGGTGTCGTGCACCTCCTTGGCGACCGCCGCACGGAACAGCGGATCCCGGGAGGCGTGGGCCATGACCGAGGCGGGCCAGAGGTCGGCCGGGCCGATGTGCCGCCCCGAAGCGTCCTTCAGCGCGACCGCGCCGGTGGCGGCCGTGTGGCAGTTGGCACAGACCCGGTGGGTCGCGGTGTGCACGCCGTCGGTCTCGGCGGGGGGAAGCAGGGCGAAGGTGTCGAGGGTGGGCGGTCCGATGTCCGTGTCGGTGTCGGTGCCCGAGTCGGTGTCGGTGTCGGTCTCGTCGGTGTGCGGATCGCCCGTGTCCGTGTCCGCGGACGGCGGACACGCGACCAGCCATGCGGCTGCAAGCACCAGGGACCACGCGCGCACTGTCACCTCCATCCCGCAGTCATGACATGGGACCGAGCGGTTGTCCCGGCCCTGCGGCAATGCGTCGCGGCCCCCCGCGGCTCCGCGTCTGGCATCATCGCGCCATGCTGATCCTGCTCGCCAGCCTGTGGCTCACGGCGTCCGCCGAGGACGACCACCTCCGCCTCCACGTGCCCCCGGTCGACGTGCCGGCGACCGTGGACGTCCCGCTCGACTCGCTCGTCTGGGTGAACCTCCGCTACCAGGGCGGCCCCACCGAGGCGGTCGCCGAGATCCTGGGAGACGACCTCTCGAACTGCCCGGATCTCCGCTCGGACCTGGGCTTCCGGCCCCGCGACACCCGGGAGCTCTTCCGCCGCGACCTCGTACGCTACGCCGTCGTCGAGGTGTCGGCGACCGGGATCCGCGTTGGCGGTCAGGACGTCATGCCGCTCGAGGACGGCAACACCCCGGAGCGGCTCAAGGAGGGCGTCGTCCTGCGCCCGCTGCTCGACGCCC
>CALATR010000506.1 GCA_937891875.1 uncultured Pseudomonadota bacterium
AGCTCCTCGCCGCGCATGCCGTCGGGGACGGGCTGGTCGGAGACCGCGACGATGTCGAGGTCGAAGAGACGCACCGAGTTGTCCGGCGAGATCAGGACGTTCGCCCTGGTGATCTCTCCGACCCGCACCCCGTTGACGTGGAGGAATGCCAGCGTCCCCGCGAGGCGCTGGGCGATGTCGAGGATGCGAGCGTTCGGGAGCGGCGCAGCCTCGTCGAGCAGCAGACCCTCACCGTTGTAGGGGATCACACTGACCAGCTGCCCCTCGTGCCGGAACACGTCCGTGGGGGCGGCGAGCCCGGGATGGGCCAGGCCGCGGGCGGCGAACCGCTCGTAGGCCTCGAAGCTCTCCTCGTTCCAGCGACTCGACAGCAGGTAGCGCCGCCCCTTGGCGTCCTCCGGGGCGCCGGCGCCCGAGCCCCCGCGATCCGGGCGGACGTCGTTGGCCAGGTAGAACATCCGACCCTCGGCCAGACGCACGAGACCCTCGACGGTGTACTGCTCGCCGAGGGGGAGCCCTGGAGGGAAGTGGGGTGGGCGGGTGTCTGACATGCGGCCTGTTCCTGATGTTGGCCTGGAGCATAGCCACACGCGGCCCGCGTGCGAAACCAGCGCTCCTTTCGCTTCAGTGGACCGGGACAGATCCGGCACGGTCCAGCTGGAAATCTTTCGCGCGACGGCGCACCGGACGGGCGCAGCCGGGCAGCGAAACCCAACCGACACCAATCCGTCGACCCCAGTCCGTGCGCTCGGGCGGCCGGACGGGTAGAACGGGGCCCCGAGCCAGTGGAGGAAAGATGCGGACCCTAGCGATGGCCTCTGTCGCCGCCCTGCTGACCCTGTCCGTGGGATGTCGGCGAACCGGACCCGGAGAGGACACCGGGGACACCGACACCGACACCGACTCCGACACCGACACCGACACCGACTCCGACACCACGTCGTTCGACTGCGACGAGGGCCCGCCGGACACCGACTGGTGGGGCACCATCCCCGCGGACCTCGCCACGACGACGCCTCCGGAGGTCGACGCGGGCATCGGCGCGCTCCTGGCCGCCGCCCCCGCCCCCGGTGAGTACGCGGACTTCGAGACCCCCATCGTGATCGACCACGCGGTCGTCTCCCACGCCGAGTACGCGCCAGAAGGTGCGGTCGCCCGGAACATCTGGCTGCAGGACAAGAGCGGCGCCATCCGGACGTACCACAACTTCAACGACAACGAGAACCCGCGGATCAAGATCCCGCAGGACATCGCCGGCGGCCTGCCCCCGGGCTCGGTCGTGTCGTTCACGGTCTCCAGCATGACCAACTACTACGGTGAGCTGGAGATCCTCGACCTCGACAACTTCGTCAAGCACGAGGAGACCAGCCTGGTCTACGTCGTCGACGCCACCGACGGCACCGAGCTGACCTTCGACGAGAACCGGGCCGAGGTCGCGCGGATCTGGGCGGAGATCGCCGAGGTTCGTGAGCCCTGCGGCAGCTACTCCTGCTACACCGTCGAGACCCACGGCCACGAGTACGTGCTGCGGATCAAGAAGTCGTACTTCCAGGGCGACTGCATCCCCATCGCCGCGCCGGTGGCCCAGTTCTCCGACGAGGTCCAGTTCAACATCAGCGACTTCGACGCCGTCGGCGACCCCTTCTAGGACTCGGAGGCTCCGATGCGGCGCCTGTTCTCCTGCCTGCTCCTCGCTGCCTGCGGCGCTCCCGAAGGCGGCCTGCCCGACGTGTCCGACGTGTGGTCGGATGCCGTGCCCTATGACGTGCAGGAGACCATCCGCTTCACGACCGACGACTACGATCTTGCCGGCACCGGCACGACCATCGGCGCGATGAAGGACGAGCTCCTCCCGACCGACAACGGAGACCTGCTCCTGGCCAGCGGCGATGGCTACGCCAGCGAGGCCGCGTGCTCGGGCGTGCGAACCACTGCGGATCTGCCGGTCGAGGTGGAGGGCATCGTGACCCTGCACCCGCGCTGGTACATGAAGCTCGGCGGCTGCAACGGCGCTGACGAGAAGTACTACGGCAACTACTTCATCGAGGACGACAGCACCGGCATCTTCGTGGTCGGCGACTCCAAGGTCGCGCACTTCGACATGGGCGATCGGGTGACGTTGCGGGTCCGCGGCGTGCGCACGAACTTCGGCTACGACATGATCTACGTGCACGACGTGGTCGACGTGAACCGTGAGGCCCGCCCGATCAAGTACGCGTGGGCCAACGAGGGCATCACGTCCGAGGACGCCGGCGAGGTCCGCCGGGTGCGGGGCGAGATGATCACCGAGCCCGACACCTTCGGCGAGTTCACCGTCCTCACCGACGAAGGCGTCGAGGTGAACGTCAATCTGGACGCCGAGATCAACCGGCGACGCCAGTACCCCGAGGTCGGCAGCACCCTGTGCGCCACCGGCCCCGTCCAGAACAGCTTCGGCCTGTCGATCGTCATCATGCGACTCGGACAGATCGCCGTCGTCGAGGGCGACGCTCCCTGCCCCGACTGATCCCCATCCCCGCGGGGCGGCTCGCTGCGGGCCCCCCGAAGAACGGGGCGGCCCTGTCCGGCCCCCCACAGCCCGACGAGTGTATTCATGGCCCCGACCCGGTTCGTCTGCCTGCTCACCCTCCTCGCCGCGGGATCCGCCTTCGCCGCTGAAGACGACGAGAAGCCCCCCGAAGAGTCGTCCGAGGACACCACCGAGGAGCAGTCGGCGCTGGACGCGACCGACCGCGACGACCTCGAGTACCAGAAGTCGACGGCCCCCCTGAAGAAGGTGGTCGAGGGCCTGAGCACCAGCTTCACCTTCGACTTCGAGTTCCACGAGGTCAACAACCTCGACTTCCGCAAGCTCGACGAGGAGCACGGCGACCAGGGCATCCTCGACAGCGACGACCGGTCGGGCTTCACCTTCTCCGGCATCGGCCTGCGCCTGGACTACGAGGTGGACGAGAAGGTCGACCTCACCCTCGGCGCGTCCCACCGCGGGCTATGGGGCACCGATCAGCTCGGTGGAACCAACCGTTTCGGCGGCTGGATCTACTTCACCAACATGTTCGTGGACTACCACCCCTGGGGCAAGGACGGGGTGCACTTCCGCCTCGGCCGCCAGCCCTTCGAGATCGGCGGCATCGCTGGCACCCGCGACTACGTCTGGGCCGACATCAACGACATGATCCGGGTGGACGTGCCGGTGGGCGAGCTGGGCAGCGTGACCCTCATCCCCATCGATGTGGCCGCGAGCACGCCGAACACCGACGACGTCAACTTCGCCGGCTACATCGCCAGCTCCACCAGCAGCCCGTGGAACTTCCGCGGCCGCAACCGCACCCTGCGCACGGGCGGCATGTTCCGCCTGGCGCCCAAGAAGTCGGCCTTCCAGGCGACCGCGTACGGCTTCTTCACCTCGGTGGGCGCCGGCGGTGCGCGGCGGGACGGCACCCCCGGGACCGGCGCGGACATCTCCTACGCGGGAGAGCTCGGCAACTTCGCCGATAACGACTGGATCATGAACGGTGGCCTTCGGGTGCAGTACGCCACCGGCAAGCTCGCGTTCTACGGTGAGCTGGACGGCAGCACCGGCATCGACCGCAAGGAAGAGGTCGCCTACGACGTCGACACCACCGGGGCCGCCTGGGGCGCGGGGGCTGTGTACCGGCCCGAGGAGGGCACGAGCGGCCCCATCGCCCAGCTGTCCTACTTCGAGGCCCTCGGCGCCGCCTACGCCGATGACGGCATGCAGTACAGCCACGGCTACGTCGGGATGAAGGGCCGCCAGATCGATGGCCTCATCGCCAACCGCTACCTGGGCATGCACCCGACGGCGTACCTGGGCTGGGCCGGCGTCGAGGACGACATGCACGAGTCCGACCGCAAGTCGGGGACCCGGGTCATCCAGCTGCGCGCTGGCTACCAGAATGCAGGTCCAATCACCATCTTCGCCAACGGCCTCTTCCTGCAGGACACCGGCTACACCGAGCTGGACCTCGATCGCCTCGACACCATCGACCCGCCCTACGGCTACAGCAGCCTCGAGTTCGCCGCCGAGGAGCGCATCGGCAAGATCATCGGCATCGAGGGCGACCTGCAGGTGTGGATCGAGGCGAGCGAACACCTGCGGTTCAACGTCTCCAGCGGCATCTTCGTGCCCGGCGAGTACTACAAGATCGAGGTGGCGCGGGTCGCCGGCACCCAGCTGGGCTCCGCCGACGCACCGCCCGCCTGGGTCATCAACGGCGGCACCCACGTGAGGTTCTGATGAACCGACTCCTGCTCCTCGTGCCCCTGGCGCTCCTCGGGTGTTCCGACCCGGGCGGGGTCGACCTCCAGGTCGGCTACCGCGACGGCGTCACCTCCGACGGACAGAACGGAGAGCGCGGCAACGTGCAGATCTCCGAGGTCCTGTGGTCGGGCTCGGTCATGGAGACCGACAGCGGCCCGGTCCACGACCCCAGCGACATCTTCATCGAGCTGCGCAACACCGGCTCGATGCCGCTCAACGTGTCCGGCTGGTACCTCGAGATCCGCGGAGACGTGCGCAAGACCTTCATCATCCCGCCCACCGACGTGGTGATGCAGGTGGCCGACGAGATCTACATCGCGGCGAAGACCGACGGCTGCTTCCCCGAGCCCGACATCGTGGTCGAGGGCCTCGAGCTGCCGCTCAACGCGCCCTTCTCCATCACCCTGCGCGACGTCGACGAGCGCCTGATCAACGGTGCTGGCGACTGGTCCATGCCCCCGTTCGCCGGCGGCTACGACCTCGTCACCAGCCGGTCGATGGAGATGGCCAACATCATGTTCGGCGCGCGGGGCAACTACCCGCACTCCTGGCACCACTGGACCAACGAGCCGCCCGCCGACTGGAACGAGGACCGCGAGGGCCCGTACCTGTACGGCCAGGAGCGCATGCTCGAGGCCTGCCGCCGCTTCACCGGCGCGTCCCCCGGACGCCCCAACAGCCCCGACTACTCGGGCTCCTTTGCGTCGGGGGCGAACGACTGATGGCACGCCTCACCCCCCTGTTCATGCTCGCCCTCGTGGGCTGCGCCGATCCCGACCTGGACGGCATGTTCACCCAGTCGACCGTCACCGCCGGCACCCAGGAGGACGTCGTCACGGCGCTCGACGACCTCATCGGCTCGGCAGATGATACCGTTCGAGCGGCACTTCCAGCCGGTCAGGACACCGCGGTCACCGACCTGCTGGTCGCCGCGTGGGAGGGCGGGCTCGACGTCGAGGTCGCCACCGACTTCGACCAGGTCGACGACCCGGGCATCCAGGCGCTCCTGGCTGCGGGCGTCCCGGTCACCCGCACCAACGACGGCATCGAGTACTTCGAGTTCGTGCTGGGCGACGACGTGGCCTGGGACAGCATGGACACCATCCTGTCGACCAGCTTCGTGGTCGTGGACGAGATGCGCTTCGTCGCCGCCAACGACATCGGGTTCGACCAGGAAGGCACCCGGATCATCCTCGAGGGGCGCGGCCAGGACGTCTGCGACGACATGCTCAAGGAGCACAACCAGCTCATGGGCAACGGCATCGACGCCGCCGACTCCACGTCGACCACCGCCTACGACAACCAGGCCAAGTCCATCGCCGACCCGCGCTGGCGCTACCCCCTGCGCACGGGCGCCCAGCTCGAGGTGTGGTTCGGCCCCCAGGAGCGCGTCACCAAGCGGATCATCGACGCCGTGTATGCCGCGAAGTCCGACGTGCGCGTCCTGACCGACGAGTTCGCCAACGAGGGCCTGACCAAGGCCCTGCAGGACAAGGCCGAGCAGGGCTTCGACGTGCAGGTGGTGGTCGGCCCGCGCTTCGGCGAGACCAGCACCGCGCTGGCCCGGCTCCTGGCGACGGACACGCCGAATGTGCGCAAGAGCCGGGTGAGCGAGGGACGCGTGCCGACGGTGGTGCTCATCGACCTCGAGCCCGCGCGCGACGACAACGTCTACCCGGCGAAGGCCTTCTTCCTGTCCCACGACCTGTACTCGGCCGAGCGGCTCTACCGCAGCTCGCCGGTGCTCACCGACCAGCTCATCGACGGCGTGCTCTACGTGTTCGAAGACGCGAGCGATCGCGGCGGCATCGGCGATGTCGCCCCCGAGGTCGACGCGCTGCTCGAGGTCTTCGAGGAACACCAGTCCCGCGCGGGAGGCCTGTGATGCGCGTGCGAACCCCCGCCCTGCTGGCCCTGCTGGCCCTGGCCACCGCCTGCGCTCCGCCGGACCAGGAGGACGTCGACGGCACCCTCGGCGGCCAGCTCGACGTCTACTTCAACGACCCGGGCACCCGACCGGACAACAACTGGCGGCGCCCCGACGGCCTCAAGGCCATGGTCAACCTGATCCACAGCGCCAAGACCAGCATCGACTTCGCCGTGATGGGCTTCACTCACGACGACCTCATCGACGCCATCGAGATGGCCCACGATCGCGGCGTGAAGGTCCGCATGGTCGGTGACGCCGACCACTTCTACAACGACGGCTACCAGCGGATGCTCGACCGGCAGATCCCCATGTCGATCGGCAACGGGCCGCACATCATGCACCACAAGTTCATCGTGGTGGACGATCGCTTCGTGTTCGTGAGCACGGCCAACTGGTCCCGCTCGGACATGACCCAGAACAGCAACAACATGATCTTCATGGACCATCCGGGGATCGCGGCGGACTTCACCGCCGAGTTCGAGCAGATGTTCGACGGGCTGTTCGGCTACATGAAGGAGCGCATCGACAACGGCCGCATCTACGAGGTCGACGACACCGAGGTGGAGGTCTGGTTCTCGCCCAACGAGGACACCATGGGCCGCATGCTGGAGGTCGTGGACGCGGCGAAGGAGTCGGTGCGCTTCACCATCTTCGCCTTCACGAAAGACCAGGTTGGAAGCGCCTACATCCGAAAGCAGGAGGAGCTCGAGCGCCTGTACGCGGACGACCCGGACCGCGACTCCGAGCTGCCGCTCCGCTCGGTCGCCGGCGTGGTCGACCAGTCCCAGCTGCACAGCAACGGCCAGTACCACGAGGCCTATCGCCTGCTCGCGGCGGGCATCCCCATGCGCCTCGACGGCAACGACATGAGCGTCAAGCCGGGCGACTACCAGGCCGGCGGCGGTCGCCTGCACAGCAAGACCATGCTGATCGACACCTACTCGGACGATCCCGACGTCGACAAGACCGTCATGACCGGCTCGTTCAACTG
>CALATR010000507.1 GCA_937891875.1 uncultured Pseudomonadota bacterium
CGGTGGGCTCCTCGTCGAAGCCTGCCGGGTCCAGCAGCCGCGCCGACAGGACCGAGGCGGCCTGGGCGGGTCGGACCACCAGCTGGGTGATGACGGTGAGGAGCATGCCAGCGATGAGCGCGGTCATGCCGAGGGATGCGCCGACCATGCCCCACGCGGTCCAGTGACCGCGGCTCGCGGACGCCTCGGCGAGTCCGGTCAGGTAGGACTCGGTGTCCCGGCGCAGGGTCGCGAGGTCGTCGGTGAGGGGCCGGTCGACCCCGCGGACTGCGTCGTCGGCGACCTGCATCGGCCGGTCCGGGGCGGTCTGGTACAGGTCCAGCGCCTCGCGGTAGCGCACGCCGAGGTCCCGGTGGCGGGCGGCCAGCTGATCGGCGGACGCGCGATCCTCGGGACGGTCCGCGCGCTGGGCGAAGGCGCGCAGCTGCTCCTGGACGCGCTGCTCTTCTACGCGAAAGGCGGCGACATACGCGACGAACTCCGCCTCGTCCTGCCCGCGGATGAGGATGTTCTTCCACTCCTGGACCTGACGCTTGAACGCCACCTCGGCCTCGAGGAGGAGACGGACCTGCTCGTGCGCCTGCACCCGGTGGGCCGCGACGCCCTCCCATGCGGACACGGCGATCTGCATGGCGCCCAGGTTCACCACCAGGACGCCCAGCAGAGCGAGACCGATCGGGATCAGCAACTTGTCGCGGAGCTTCATGGGAGCCTCATCGGCTCGCAGGGGCCCCGCTTGTAGCGTGATCTACCAGCGGCCGCGGAGCATGCCGTGCCAGTACATGCGCGGCAGACCGTAGGCCTTCAGGGCATACAGGCTGTACCGCTCCTTGGACTGGTCGTAGGGCAGCGTCTCCTTGGGGATGCCGCCGTAGATGAACTCGGCCATGAGCAGGCGGCCGTAGCCGGTGACCAGCGGGCAGCTGGCGTAGCCGTCGTAGCTGCCGGTGAGCTGGCGCTGCTGCAGGTGGGCGACGATGTTGTCGACCACCACGGGCGCCTGCTTCCGGACCGCCGCCGCCGTCTTCGAGTTGGGCGAGTTGCCGGAGTCACCGAGCGCGAAGACGTTCGGGTAGCGCACGTGCTGCATCGAGTGCTTGTCGATGTCGACGTAGCCGAGGGCGGTCCCGTCAGACAGCGGGCTGTTCTTGATGAAGTCGGGCGCGCTCATGGGCGGCACCACGTGGAGCATGTCGTACTTCAGGACCAGCGGGTCACCACCGCTCATGTCCTCCCACACGGCCTCCTTGGACTCCGGCCGCACCTCGACCAGGTTCACGCCGTAGTGGGTGTCGATGTCGCGCTCGGCGACGATCTTCTCGAGGCTCTTCTTGTACTTCTCGACGCCGAAGATCGAGGCGGTGGCGGATGCGTAGATGACCTTCGAGGCGCCGCGCTTGCCGGTGCGGCGCAGGTGGTGCTCGGTCAGGTACATGATCTTCTGCGGGGCGCCCGCGCACTTGATCGGCGTGTTCGGGTAGCTGAAGATGGCGTTTCCACCCTTGAAGTTGCGCAGGGTCTCCCAGGTGGACTCGACCGTCTCGTAGGTGTAGTTCGAGCACAGGCCGTTCTTGCCCAGGTTGCCCTTCAGACCCTTGATCTTGTGCCAGTCCAGCTGCAGGCCGGCGGCCACGACGAGGATCTCGTAGGTGTGCTCCGAGCCGTCCTCCATGGTGACCTTGTTGTTGTCCGGGTCGAAGGACGCGACCTTGTCCTGGATCCACTCGGCGCCGTGGGGGATGTAGTCGGCCTGATCGCGGACCGACTCTTCCTTGGGGAAGACGCCGCCGCCGACCAGCGTCCACAGCGGTTGGTAGTAGTGGACCTTCTTGGGCTCGATGATGGTGACGCCGAGCGGCTCGGGCAGGTTGCGGAGCATGGCTGCGACGGAGATTCCGGCGGAGCCACCGCCGACGATGAGGACCTGGTGATGGGACATGGCTTTCTCCGGGGGAATCAGGAACGGGTGGTGAGCTTGGTGGTGTCGCTGCTGACGGTCTTGCCGAAGCGACGACCGAAGCGGATGGCGAAGTTGAGGGCGGTCTGGATCTCGGGGTCGGACAGGGCGCCGAGGGCGCCGAACATGCCGGTCTTGCCCGCGGGCTCGGCCCGGGTCTCGGCCAGGGCGTTGGCCGCCTGGCTGACGACGCTGACCGCGCCGGGGTCGAGCACGGCGCTGTCGATGAGCTCCTGGAGCTCGTCGCTGCCGACGAGGCGGCCAGCACGGATGGCGACCTGCACGGTGCGGTCGAGCAGGAGGTCCAGCTCCAGGCCGCGGTTCTCGGCCTCGCGCATGAACTCGTCCATGATGTCCATGACCATGCCCAGGGTGTCCGGGGCCACGAGCGCGACGTCCATGAGCTGCTCGAGGTTCTCGGACTTGTCGAGGACCTTGTGCGCCAGCCGGACCGCGTTCGGCGACGTCAGCCGATCGGCCAGGGTGACGAGGGACTGGATGCGCTGTTCGGGATCCTGACCCTCGGCGTGCCAGCGCGCGACGAGGTCGTCGAAGATGTCCAGGGCCATGCCGAAGGTGCCCTCGGCCATGTCCAGCTGGTCGAGCATGCGCTCCATCGTCCCCAGGGTGCGGGGCTCGGTCATGCGGGTGAGCACGCTGACGACGGCATCGACGCGCTGGTCGGTGTCGACGCCGGTCCGGGCGGCCAGCCGGTCGGCGAAGCCGTCCAGCATGTCGCCGAGCATGCCCACCGTGTCCTCGAGGGCCACCGCCTGGGCGGCCGCGGCCTCGAGCCGGTCGAGGACCTCGGGACGTGTCAGTGTTTCACTGACCCGAACCAGCTTGCGGACCCGACCGTCGACGTCGACGCCCCGATCCATCAGCTTCATCGCTTCTTCATCGGCCGCATCCGCGGCCATTGCAGCCAGCGGCTGGAGCTGGTCCATGGCATCGGCCATGCGGAGCACAGCGCGCTCGATGCGTTCGACGCGGGCCTCCAGCCGGGCGATCGCGGCTTGGGTCTCGTCGGCGGCTGGGGCCGCTTGGGTGGGTGGCATGGGTCCTCCGGGAAGGCGGTATCTTATGCACGAATCGTGCCGACCAGGGTCGGCAATAATGGAGTTGGTACCGTGGCAGGGGGCTTGAAACATGGTTCAGGTGAGACGCCGTTTCGGTGGTTCAGCGCGGCGCGAGGGACTGAAGGGGCCGGCTCGCTGACCACAAGGGGGCGTGCAGAGAGGTGCTCATGCACGCACGAACCCTGGTTGCGGTGGGGCTGATGCTCCTGGTGCCCGCGCTTGGAACCGGAGCAGCCCACGCGGCGCGCCCGTCGGCGGAAGACGTCGCGGTGCGCGAGCTGCTGACCATGTCGACCGCCGAGCGCGCGGTCCGCATGCAGACCTGGCGGCTCGAGGCGTCCCGCTGGCTGCAGCGCAGCGAGGATGCCGTGTGGGCCGCCGAAGACGCGGCCCAGCGACGCTGTCGCGAGGAGCGCCGGGACGGCGCTCGCCAGTTCATGGATCTGATGGATGTGGTCGGCCCCGAGCTGACCCGTAGCTCGACCACGGACGAACGCCTGCACACGGCCGCCCGGGTCCTCGTACGGACCTGGCAGCCGGTGCACGCCGTGGCCCCCGAGTCCGCCTGCACCGCTTTTGGAGAATAACCCATGCTGCGCCTCGCCCTCGCCCTCTC
>CALATR010000508.1 GCA_937891875.1 uncultured Pseudomonadota bacterium
GCCCGCCTCACCGCCACCCCCAACCTCGCCTCCAGCACCTCCCGCGGCGGCAGCGCCGTCAGATACTCGGCCACGTGGATCCCGCTCGCCTCCAGCTCCAGCAGCTCGATCTGCTGCTGCCGCTTCCCGGCGCACAGGATCAGCCCGAGCGGCGACTCCTCGCCCTCCCGGCGCTCGTGCTTGTCCAGCCAGCGCAGGTAGAGCTCGACCTGGCCCTTGTCCGCGGCCTGGAAGCGGCCCAGCTTGAGCTCGACCACGATGAGCCTGCGCAGCCCACGATGGAAGAAGAGCAGGTCGATGTAGAAGTCCTCGTCATCGATGGAGATGCGCTTCTGGCGGGCGACGAAGGCGAAGTCGCTGCCGAGCTCGAGGATGAAGGCCTGGAGCTCGGCCAGGATGGCGTCCTCGAGGTCCCGCTCGGTGTAGGTGTCGCGCAGGGCCAGGAAGTCGAGCAGGTAGGGATCGCGGAACACGAGGTCTGGGGTAAGGCGGTCCTCGTCGCTCAAGGCATCGAGCTCCTGGCGGATGAGGGCGTCGGGCTTCTTGGACAGGGCGGTCCGCTCGAACATCATTCCCGCGACCTTCGCTCGCATGGTGCGCACGCTCCAGCGCTCGACCCGGCACATCTCGGCGTAGAAGTCGCGGGCGAGTGGATCGTCGATGGGGAGGAGCAGCTGGAAGTGGCTCCAGCTCAATCCTGCTGACAGCGTCAGCACCTTCTCGCGGTCCGGGTAGAGGCTGGCGAACTTGACCATCCGGTGGAGGTTGGTCTTGCCGAAGCCACGCCCGTAGGCCGGCACCAATTGTTGCGACACCGTCAGCACAATCTGCTCGCCGTACCCGCCCCGCTCGGCCTCGAGCAGGTCGACGTGGATGCGGTGCCCGACCTCCCAGTAGAGCAGCACGAGCTCGCGGTTGACCGCCGATGCCGCCCGCTCGCGCGCCCCGTCGATGAGCGCCCGCAGGTCCCCGAGCAGCCGCGTCGCCATCACCTCGTCCGCCATGCACGCCTCCGGGCCCTCGGTCGAGTCGGGCCGGGGGAGAAGGTACCTCCGACGCCGTCGAGGAGCATGTTCGGTCCGCCTCGCCTCGCAGAGGCCGACTGCGCGTTGGACGCGATCACCGATGACCCCGAGGCACCTGGAAGCCGCTGGGAATCGGTTTCGCGAGATCGCGGATCTCGTCCATGATCCCGTCTCCGTCTTGCTTGCCACCGAGGGCGGATCCGCGTGGAACACGATCCGCGACGTCGGGACCCGCGCCACGCCCCTTCCCAGCGCTGGGAAGGACGATCTGGAACGCGGACACGGAACGCCCCGACGACGCGCCTGCCGCACCGATCCTCGGTGATTCCAGCCGAGCCAGAGCCGCCGGACCCGCGCGAACGCCGGACGTCCACGAAACTGACCGTCAAAGCCACCCTGTCAGCGATCCGAATCTCCACCTGGAATCGAACACAACCACGCCCCCGAGCCCGCCACGCCCCTCCGCGGACGCCCTTGCCCCACCATCCTCCCCTGGAACCAGCCCCACCACGCCCTCATCGCCGATCTGGCCCGGCGCGCTGCCCGACTTCCCTCCCCGCTCACAACCTCACCCTCGCCGTCGACCCCAGCTCCCCACGATCCCGCCGCTCCTTCCACCTCCCCCTGAAACCGATTCCCTTGGTCCAACGCCGACCATCTCCCTACCTTCCCCTCGTGACCGGCACTTCCGCCGCTCACGAACCAGGGAGACCCCCATGGCGAACCAGTCCGCGC
>CALATR010000509.1 GCA_937891875.1 uncultured Pseudomonadota bacterium
CAGTTCCCCGTCCGGGTCGCGTTCGACGTGGCCGTCGCCGTGCTGCGCGCGCTGCATGCCGCCTGGATCGTCGACAACGGGACCGGCTCGCCGCTGCATCTCATCCACCGGGACATCAAGCCCTCCAACGTGCTGCTGGCCGAGGACGGCGCCCTGAAGGTGCTCGACTTCGGCGTGGCCCGCGTGGACCTGGGCACCCGGGAGGCGGAGACCGGCGCCGTGCGGCCGGGCACCCTCCGCTACATGGCCCCGGAGCGCCTGCTCGGTGAGGAGGAGAGCCCGTCCGGCGACGTGTACGCCACCGCCGTGTCCGTGTTCGAGCTCCTCATCGGCGAGCCCCTGGGCCGCACGCCCATCATCGACCCGAAGCACACCGCCTACGTCGAGGGTGCCGTGCAGCGGGCCAAGGAGCGCGCCCCCGACGATGAGGTCCTGGCCCAGGCGGTCGGCATCCTCGCCGCCGCGATGGCCGCCGAGCCTGACGATCGACCGAGCGCCTCGGACCTGGCACGAGATCTCGCTGGCCTGATCGGTCGCCTGCCCGGCGAGGACGTGCACGCCTTCGCCTCCCGCTTCATGCCCCGGATCACCGAGCTCCTGGGCGATACCTCGGAGCCGGTCGAGGGTACACTCAAGGAGGCATCTTCCGCCTCCAACGCCACGTTCCTCCAAGACGCGGGCGACGACGCCTCCTTCGCCGCGGCCGATGTGGAGCAGGCACCGCCCTCCGGCGCCCGGCTCGGCCTGATCGGCGTGGGCATCGGGCTGCTGGTCGGGGTGGCGCTCCTGTGTGTCGCCGGCGGGGTCGTCACGACCATGTGGTCCCAGGGCTCGGGCACGGCCGCCGTCGATCCCGACACCAGCACCGAGGTCGTCGCGACGACCGACCCCGACGCGGACGGCGACGGAGATGTGGAAGCGGACAGCGCCGGTACGACGGAAGCGTCGACAGACGACAGCGACGCGGCAGCCGACACCGATGCGGACGAAGGGACGAGCGACTCCGGGCCGGAGACGGACGGGTCCACCGCGGGCGTGAGCTCGGGCGGCGCCTCCGAGACCGGCGGCACGACCTCCGGCGGCACGACCTCCGGCGGCACGACGACCGGCGGGAGTCGGACCGGGGGCACGAGCTCTGGCGGGAGCCGGACCGGCGGTGGCACCACCACGACCGCGCCCCCGGAGATCGACCCGGACGCGCCGCGGGTGTCGGCGGCGATGTTCGTGATGCCCGAGGCCTCGTCGCTGCGCGTGCGCTGCGGAGACGTCGACAAGGTCGGCACCGCGTCCGTGCGCCTCTCCAACCTGCCGGCCGGCAGCTGCTCTGTGACCGCCGCGTACCTGGGCAAGGAGCTGACCACCCAGGTCGAGGTGACCTCGCGCCGCGAGGTCCGCTGCGCCATCGAAGACGGGAGCCTCAGATGTCGTTGATCCTCGCGCTGCTCTGGTCGTCGCCTGCGGACGCGGCCGAGGTGGTGTGGCTGCAGCAGCCCGCGACGCCGGAGGACGCGGCGCGGATCGTCGCGCTGGCCGAAGCGAGGGGCCCGG
>CALATR010000510.1 GCA_937891875.1 uncultured Pseudomonadota bacterium
CGACCCCATCGTCGAGGTCGTCCACCTGGGGCAGGCTCACCGTGCCCCGCCACTCCCGCTCGCTCGCCGGGTCGCGCGCCACCAGCGCCAGGGTCCCCGGCCCCGAGCCGCCGATCTCCGGCGCCGGTCCGCTCGCCACCCCGCCGTCGAGCCCCAGCTCCGCGACGTCGTTCGCGTCGAGGTCCGTGGCGTCGTGCCAGGTGAGCTCCAGGGGGGCCGCGGAGAAGGGCTTGCCGTCGACCACTGCGGCGATTCCCAGCTGCACGGCATCATCGTCGAGCCGGTGCACCGAGATCCCGGCGACCCGCAGGCCGACCAGGTCGTGGCGGTCCGTGCCGAAGGGCTCCTGGCAGGCCAGGGTCAGCAGCGGGATCAGCAGGGGGAGGCAGGGACGCATGCGCCTCGACGGTAGCCGCGCGGGCGGCTCGGGGCGAGACCTCTTCCGCCGCCGGCCCACGCCGGTACACTGGTGGCCCGCCTCTGGAGTCTGCATGTCCGCTCGTCTGTCTGGTCGCGTCGCTCTCATCACCGGCGCCAGCCGCGGCATCGGCGCCGCTATCGCGCGCGCCATGGCCCGTGAGGGCGCCACCGTCGTGCTCGCCTCGCGCAAGCAGCCCGGCCTCGACGAGGTCCGCGACGCCATCCTCCGCGAGATGCCCGACGCTACCGTGTTCGCCCACGCCTGCCACGTGGGCCAGGACGACGCCCGCGAGGCCCTCTTCGCGTGGCTGGACGAGCACGTCGGCACGGTCGACATCCTGGTGAACAATGCTGGGACGAACCCGCACTTCGGGCCGATGATCACCGTCGACTGGGGTGCGTGGGACAAGACCTTCGAGGTCAACCTCAAGGGGCCGTTCGCCCTGTCCCGGCTGATGGCCCAGCGCCTCATCCAGCAGAAGAAGCCTGGCGCCATCGTGAACATCGCGAGCGTGCTGGGTCAGGGCGCCTCGCCCCTGCAGGGCGTGTACGGCATGACCAAGGCCAGCATCATCTCGATGACCCAGACCCTGGCCATCGAGTGGGGCGGCGCCGGCATCCGGGTCAACGCCATCGCTCCGGGCCTGGTCGAGACGCGGCTCGCCGGGGCGCTGGTCGGAAACGACGAGATCACTCGACGCTTCACCGATCGGACGGGCAGCCGCCGGATCGCCCAGCCCGAAGAGATCGCTGGCGCCGCGGTCTTCCTCGCCAGCGACGAGGCCAGCTACATCACCGGCAACGTGATCAACGTCGACAGCGGCTTTCGGATCGGCTGAACGCGAAATCCTCCCCGCCCCCTCAAGCGGCCCCCGGGCGGACCGACTGTGGTGCGTCACGAGGCCTTGTGGGCCTGGGAGGATCGATGGACGGCATGTCCCACATCCAGGACTGTCTGGATCAGCTCGCCAACGGCGATCTCACCTGTCGCGCGGACGCCAAGGTCGCCGGTGAGCTCGCGCAGGCGTTCAACCGCGGTGTGGACGCCCTCAACGAGGTACTCCGCTCGGTCGACCACTCCACCCACTCGGTCGCCGAGCGTGGCACGGTGATCGCCGACCAGGCGATGACCCTGTCTCACGGCACCACCGAGCAGGCGGCCACCATCGAGGAGATCAGCGCGACCATGAACGAGGTCACGCGCCAGACCCAGATGAACGCCACCCAGGCGGTCCAGGCGCGCGACCTGGCCAACCAGGCCCGCAACAGCGCCAACACCGGCGATGCGCGCATGAAGGACATGGTCGGCGCGATGTCCGAGATCGAAGAGGCGAGCCGCAACATCGCCCGGATCATCAAGGTCATCGACGAGATCGCCTTCCAGACCAACCTGCTGGCGCTGAACGCCGCGGTCGAGGCCGCTCGCGCGGGTGTGCACGGCAAGGGCTTTGCCGTCGTCGCCGAGGAGGTCCGCAACCTGGCCGCCCGCAGCGCCCAGGCGGCCAAGGACACGACCGGCATCATCGAAGGCACGATGCAGAAGGTCGGCCACGGCACGAAGATCGCGAGCGAGACCGCCAACGCCCTCGCCCAGATCGTCGCCGGCGTCGGCGAGGCCAGTGCGCTGGTCGAGTCCATCGCCCGCCAGAGCCAGGAGCAGGCCGAGGCCATCGCCAGCATCAACGACGGCCTCGAGCAGGTCAGCCAGGTGGTTCACCAGAACAGCGCCATCGCCGAGGAAGCCGCGTCGTCCGCCGGTTCTCTCCAGGTCGAGGCTCGGCATCTCCGCTCCGTGCTGGCCCGGGTGAACATCGCCCCCGAGAAGGTCGCCCAGGCCCCCCAGATCGACGAGAACATGATGGCCGCCTTCCAGGCCTTCCTCGCCCAGCAGGGCATGGCCCTCTGAGCTCCGGCGCTACTCCGGGAGCTTCGGCAGGTCGACCCGCGGCAGGGTGACGGTGTCGGCGAGGCCATCGCTGCACTCGACCACCTCCTCGGTGATGGCACAGGTGTACTGCCCACCGCCGATCGCGACGGTGCCGCTGGTCTCGCCAGGCGGTCCGTCGAGGACCACGAAGCGCACGTCGAAGTCCATCGCGCGGCGCGCCGTGTCGGGCCGGTAGTCGACCCGCTGGAAGACCACGTGCAGGCCGGCCTCGTCGATGATGGCGACGTCCGAGGACGCGCCGAGGGCAGTCACGGCCTCACCACCCAGGAAGCCCTCGGGCTCGGGGGCGGCCGGTGTGCAGGCGAGCACGAACAAGACAGGGAACATGCGGATCACCACGTCTCCCCCACACACGCCCGCCCGAGCTGCGGCGCGGCGTAGAAGGTGCGCGTGCCGTTGGGCCCCGTGGACGTCGCGAACGTGCACACCAGGCGAGGTCCGTCTTCGGCGCAGCTCCAGACGGGCTCCCCGGGGAGCTGGACCGTGTAGACCCCGTCCGCGCCCTCCCACCGAAGTGGCGCAACCTGGGTCTGCTGCGTGCTCGGCTCGAGCACGGGGGTCGAGAAGTCGCCGCAGTCCCAGTAGCCGGTGTCCTGCCAGGACTGACCGCTCCACGCGAAGCGGCTGGTGATCGCCATGCCCAAGCCCTCGTCGTGCAAGCGGATCATGGCGGTCTCGAGCCAGATCTGGTCGGGTTCATCGCCGACGCGGATGATGCTGCCTCCGTCGGCCTGGCACCAGGCGCGGAGCGGGCCCGGGTCGTCGGGGGAAGGCCCGCAGGCGGTCAGGAGGAGGAGAACGGTGAGCGGTCTCATGCGCACTCCGCTACAAGCTGGCTCGACAGGTGGAGCGGTGGGAGGTCCGCCCGCTCGGAATCACAGTCCCACGTGGAGTCTCCGCCGGAAACGCAGACCCAGAGGACATCGTCGCCGTCCGGGTCGGTGAGGGCGAGGTTGCCGTTGTCATGGGCCCATGCGCCGAGGGCCCGAGCGGTGCTCGTGATCGGGGCGCTGCGGGTCGTGCCGGTCCCGGTCGGCGTCGCTCGCGGGTCGAACGCCATCGACCGCTGGATCAGGATCGGCGGTCCGCGTCTGGGCGTCACCAGGATGGTGTTGTCCGTGACCCACTCCCCCTCCCGGATCGTGCTGTGGCAGCCGAACAGAAGAGGCACGTCGGGGTCTCGCCGCATGACGATCTCCCCGACGGCCGCAGGCTCGAAGATCGCGTCAGGAGCGCACGCGATCCGGTCCCCCGAGGGGCTCATCGTGCAGGTCGTGTTGTACCGACCCGTCTTCAGGTCGAACTCGCGTCCCGGACCGGCGTGGGTCTGCTGCTCGGCGAGCCCGCCGCCGACCTGGGCGACGGACAGGTCCTGCCTGCGTCCGTCCCACGCTGCCACGAGGGTCAGGTCGAGCTCGATGTGCTCGACCTGACCGCCCTCGACGAGCCACAGATCGCCCCAGTCCGACAGGATCGGCCGACTGGGATCGACAAGGTCCAGCCTCCCCCGTGGGGGGGACTCGCCCGCCTCCACCAACACCTGTACCGCGGACGTGGAGCACGCCGATAAGCTTGCCCAGCACGCCATCATCGCCAGTTCGGCCCGAATGTCCCACCCCCGTTCTTGACACGGACTTTGCCGTGACGTTTCGTGACCCGCCACGAAAAATCTGAGATTGGCGTCAGGTCTCGGGGTCTGCGGACTTCGGCGCGGTGCTCGGCACAGGGGCACGGAGGCACCGGGGGGTTCACATTGGTGGCTCTGGTGGCGCGGGCGGCGGTCTTCACCACGGAGACCAGGAAGAGGACGACTGCCGGGCAGGAACGGGCCTCACAAGCCCACTGA
>CALATR010000511.1 GCA_937891875.1 uncultured Pseudomonadota bacterium
CCCGAGCCGATCGTCTTCATCCGGCACCCCCACATTCACAGGGTAGCGGAGGTCAGGCCGGCCGGGGCCACGATCCGTCGGTTGGGAGCGAACTCTACTCGGTCTCGACCCGCAGGGTCACGATGCTCTTCGCCCAAGCCTCGCGCAGGGCGCGCTGATCGTCGGAGCCGGACACGGGCAGGGTCACGTCCTTCAGGGCGACCGGTGCCTGGATGATCGGCACGGCTGCACTCGCCTCCCCCGAAGAGGCGCGGATCCGCACGATCTTCACGTCCTGGCCGGCGGTGTAGAAGACCTGGGCCAGGCCGTTGGCGTCGGTCGTCACCTGCTTGGGCAGGCTGCCGTCCCCGCTCTCGAGGTGCAGGTCCACCGGCACGCCCTCCACCGGGTAGCCGAACACGTCCAGCGCCACGACCGTCAGCATGGTGCTGCTGATCTTGTCGTTGGCGAGCCAGTGCTTGGTCGGCACGACGACCAGCTGGTGCAGCGGGTTGCCGCTCGCTGGGGTCAGGGCGCTGACCCGCATCTCCACCGGTCCGCCGAAGGTGGTGATGCTGCCCGTGCCCTGCTCCTTGCCCACGCTCCACGCGCCGGCCTCCTTGGCGCCGGTCAGGTTCAGCGACACCCGCGCCGGCAGGATCGCCCCGTCCTGGGCAGTGGCCTTGACCGACACGGTGGCGCTGCGGGCCTCGCCGAGCGGGTTGGGCTCGACCGCGACGTCGAGTGCTGCGGGCCGGGCGGGGGTGATGTTCAGGTCGATCGTGTCGACCTGGCCCTTCTCGTCGGGGAGCTTCGCCGTCAGCTTCACCGTGCGCGCCTGACCCGACGCCGCCGGCTTGAACGTGGCGAGGTAGACCCCGCGGCCCTCGTGGCGCACGGCGGAGATCTCGCCGGCGTCGGTCTCGAGGACCGGCTTGGCGCTGGAGTCGGGCTTGCCGTCCGCGGTCACGACCAGCAGACGGATGGGCACCTCCAGCGCCGGATCCCCCGGGATCCCCTCGAAGGTGGGCACGAACAGCAGGCGCTTCGCCGGCCGGACGTTGAGGTCCAACGCCGACTCTTCGGGGTTGCCATCCTTGACCGTGACCTGGGTCGCCTCGGTGACGCCCGGCGGAAGCACGACGTCGTCGATGCGGGCACGGCCGCCCTTGGACTCGACCGGGCCGAACTCACGACCGCCGACCTTGAGCAGCACGCTGGCCCCGTGGGGTGCCCGGGCGCTGATGGTGCGCTTGGCGGTGATCGTCAGGGTCAGGGCGCCGTACATGCGCTCCGGACGGCGCTTGTCGGACACGGTGACCAGGGCCAGGCCGGGCTCGCGCGCGTCGTCCACGACCAGCTTGCCGACGTAGCGGCCGTTGCCCATCGCCGCGAGCTCGCCGACCTCTCCCCGGGTCGTGCGCACGCGCAGCATCTTGGGGTCGACGTTGCGGCCGTCGGCGAGGGTGAAGGTGAGGGTGGACTCCTCGGTCTCCCCGGCGACCAGCTGGGACGGGTTGGACGCCATGGTCAGGGCCAGCGGAGGGGTCTTGCGCAGGGGCAGCTTGGCCGCGAGGTCGACCTTGAAGTCCTTCTCGGGGGTCTTGCCCTTGATGGCGACCCAGGTCACGTCCGAGCCCTCGACCTGGGGGGGCGTGACGAGGAAGCTGTAGATGCCGCCGCCCTCGTAGGTCCAGCCGGACACGGCCTTGGCGGTCTTGCTCTTGAGCTTGACCTCGAGATCCTCGACCGGAGAGCCGTCGTCGCGGAGCACCAGCACGTGGGCCTTCACCGGCGTCTGCCCGTCGCCCACGACCTCGTCCAGCGGCATCGCCACCGTCCAGCCCCCGGGCGGCAGGGGAGCCTCGGCGTGGGCGATCTGCGCGGCCAGGACGAGCATGGAGAGGCGGAGCACGGCCTTCATCGGACCTCCAGCGGGAGAAGAGCAGGATACCAGCGCCCTCGCCGCGCTGGTCCGCTTGTTGTCAAGCTCAACACGGGGGACGCGGTGCTGCGTCCGCCCCCGGGGCGCCTACCGCGACCAGAGGCTCGGAAGGGAGTCGTCGTCGACCTCGGTCGCGTAGTCGTCGAGGAAGGGCTGCAGGGTGGCCTTGAAGCTGGCGGTGGCCGACAGGGCTGCCTGGAGCGCCGACCAGTACGGCTCCTGCTGCACCCGCGCCCGGGCCGCCTCGAACAGCGCCATGACCCGGCCTTCGGCCTCGGAGTCGTCGAGCGCGACCGTCGGATCGCTGAGCGACTCGTAATAGGGTCGGTACAAGCCCGTATTCGCGAGCATGCCCCGCAGACCGTGGGCGTCGGCGAGCCAGCACTGCAGGCGCAGGCAGGCGTGCTCCCGGGGGTCGTCGAGCGGCACGTCGAGCTCGTAGCCCCAGTCGCGCTGCTCGTAGGTGTCGAGCCCGTTGACCATCCAGTGGCAGACCTCGTGCAGCACCTGCTGGGGCAGGGTGTCGTCGGCGTCCAGGTCGGTCCGGGGAGCGAGCGCCAGCAGGCCGGAGCCGTCGGTCATGGAGTAGATCGACGGATCGCGGCGGATGAACAGCCCGAGCCGCCGGGCGGTCGCGAGCCACACGAGCTCGTAGGGGTCGACATACCGGGAGAGGATCGGGCGCTGGTAGTTCTCGTCCATGGCGTCCCGAGCTAACCGATCGGCATGCCCTTCGACTGCACCCGGTGCGGCGCGTGCTGCCGCGAGGCGTTCGACGCCGTCGAGATCGCCCCAGACGACCCCTTCGTGTCCCTGCACCCGGACCTGGTGATCACGACCCCGTTCGGCAAGACGGGGGTGCGCCGCGACGGCGACCGCTGCGCCTGCCTGACCGGCGACGACCCGTACAGCTGCCGGGTCTACGCGGACCGTCCGCAGACGTGCCGGGACGTGGAAGCGGGCGGCGAAGCGTGTTTGTGGGCACGTAAGCGGGTGGGGTTGGAGTAGCGGGCGGCGTGGGTTCGAGCGAGGGGGTGGAGGGGCGCCGGATCCGCTCGCGGGGCGTCGCGTTGCTTCGAGCAGGGGAGTGGCGGGCCGCCGGATCCGCTCGCGGGGAGTCGCGTGGCTTCGAGCAGGGGGCGGGCCAGCCAGGTCTCTGGTCTCTGGTCTCTGGTCTCTGGGCCCAGGACGCTGTTGGTTGGAGTGCGGACCGGTGCGGCCGATCAGAGCGAAGCTCCGAGGCGCTGGGAGTCGGCCTTCGGCCGCACGTGGGTCGTCGCATGGCGTCACGGTGCCTCGAAGCAACGCGCTCTTGGCCAGCAGCCCCCGCTCGGAGTGGGCCCCAGAGACCAGCGACCAGAGAC
>CALATR010000512.1 GCA_937891875.1 uncultured Pseudomonadota bacterium
ACCCCACGCGAAACGCGGATGCCGTGATCGACCACGATCCCGATCTGGACTTGCACGTCGTGCGTCTCGCCGACGCGACCGACCGCCTGCGCACCGAGGCCAGGCTGCGCGAGGCCCGCGACGAGGCCGAGGCCGGAGCCCGCGCCCGGGACGCCTTCATGGCCCTGGTCAGCCACGAGCTGCGGACCCCGCTCCACGGGGTGCTGGGATCGCTCCACCTCATCGACGAAGGCGAACCCTACGAGGCCGTCGCCGAGCCCCTGCGCAGCAGCGCCCTGCGCCTTCAGTCCCGCCTCGACGCCGTGCTCGCCTTCAGTGCGGCCACCGCGGACGCCCACACCCTGCTGGCCCGGTCCTCCGACGTCCGCGCCGAGCTCATCGGCGCGGTCGGAGCCTGGAAGGGCGCGCTGGATGTGCGCCTGACCTGCGATCCCCAGGTGCCTGCCCGCCTCATCGCCCCGATGGAGCGCCTGTCGACCATCCTCTCCCAGCTCCTCGACAACGTGCACGAGCACGCGCCTGGGGCCCGCGCGACGGTGCACGCCCACCTGTCCGAGCCCGAGCGGCTGCGCATCGAGATCTGCGACGATGGACCGGGCATGTCCGCCGACGAGATCGCCCTCGCCTGCGCGCCCTTCGCCCTGTCCGACGTGCGGCGGCGGACCGCGGGTGGGCTCGGGCTCGGGCTTGCGCTCAGCACCACCCTGGCCCGCCAGATCGGCGGCGAGCTCACGGTCACGGCGAGCGCGGGAGGCGGCACCCGGGTCGTCGTCGATCTGCCGTGCGCCAGCGCGCCGAGCCGGCACCGGTGCCCCACGCAGCGCACCCCGGCCGAGACCCGGATCCTCATCGTGGAGGACGACCCGACCAACCGCATGATCCTGCGAGCCATGCTCCGCCGGCTCGGCTGCGCCGTGGACGAAGCGGTCGACGGAGAAGACGGCGTGGCCCGGGTCCGCGAGCAGCCCTACCACCTGGTGCTCATGGACCTGCACATGCCGCGCTTGACGGGCTGGGAGGCCTGCGCGCGCATGGGGGAGCTGCTCGATGCGCCACCTCCCGTGGTGGCCGTCACCGCCAGCGTCGCCGCTGACGATCACCGGGCCGCACTGGACGCGGGCATGGTCGCGCTCCTGCCGAAGCCGGTGCCGATCGAGGCCCTGCGCGCGGTCATCGAGCACCTCGCCGGCGTCAGGTGGCCTGACCAACAAGCAGCCTAGAATCTGCCGTCCTGGCGAACCCACGCCGAGATGGGGTGGGACGGTCGCGCGCGGGTGAAGCGGCGCAGGTCGTCGGCGGTGTCGAGGTCGGGCAGGGGGTCGAGCTCGTGCAGCTCGAGGCCGTCGGCGGCGAGGCGCGCGCGGGTCTGGGCGGCGACCGCGTCCGTGCTCCAGCGGATGTCCTGGAACACCGTGGGCGATGGGCGGCGCAGGCCGAGCAGGTAGTACCCGCCATCGGTCGCCGGTCCGAGCACGGCGTCCCGGGCATCGAGTGCGGTGAGCGCCTGGCGGATGCGCGCCGCGTCGAGTCCCGGCGTGTCGGTCGCCGTGACGACCACCTTGCGGGCCCCCTCGCCAAAGGCGAGCGCGAAGGCGTGCTCCAGGCGCGTGGTCAGATCGCCCGCGGGCTGGGGCAGCAGGCGGAAGCCGGGCCCGACGAACCGCCCCATCGCCTCCACATCGGCTGCGTCGGCGACGTGCACCGTGCGCGCCGCCTCCACCTCGCGCAGCGCGTCGAGCACGAGTCCGGCGCAGCGCGCATACAGGTCGCGGGCGAAGGCATCCGAGGTGCCCGCTGCGAGGCGGGTCTTCACCCTGCCGGCCACCGGGAGGCGGGCGAAGAGGAGCAGGTGGTCGTCGTGCACGGGCGCTTCGGGGGTGGGCGGGCGGGGTAACTCACCCGGCGGCAGGCTCGGCATCGCGGACCGGGCCGAGCCACTCGAACACCCAGGTGCCCAGGGGCAGGATCGGCGCGAGCAGGCCGCCGGCGATGACCGTCCACGACCACCCGAGGCTCCGCGAGGCGGTGAGCAGCGCCTGCAGGTAGAGCAGGAAGAGCGCCCCGTGGCCGAAGGCGAGCGCGCCAGTGCCGTGGTCGACGGAGAAGCCGGTGATGGCGCGGACCGGCATGAGCGCGAGCATCAGCACCAGCGACGCGCCCTCGAGTCGCGCAATCACGAGGAACCAACGCCTGATCCGCGCGGATGCGGCCGGATCGGGGAGCGGCTGCTCGGCGGGGAACGCGGCGGTGATGGCGGCCGCGCCGACCAGGGCGACGCCGACGCCCCCGAGCGACAGCCACCAGGGGGCGTCCCGGGCGACCATGACCACCGCGGCGACGAGCATCCCGGCGGGGGCGAGCCAGCGGGAGACGAAGCTCGGGGAGGGCTTGACCGCCGACAGGGCGGCCCCGTGCAGGCCGGCGAGGCTGGCGGCGAGGGCGATCAGCACGAAGGGATCGGTCAGGGAGCGACCGGACAGCTTCATGAGCAGGTAGCCAGCGAGCCAGGTCAGCCCGAGGGCGGGGGTCACGATCGCGGTCAGGGCGACCACCCGATCGGCCTGGCGGCCCCGCACGGCGGTGACGCCGACCCCGGCGGCGAGGGCGACGAGCGCCACGAACTTGACGATCCGAACGATGATCCAGAGGGTCACGCGACCTCCGATGTGAGCGTGCAGGACGAGACCGTACGGTCGCCGCCCTCCCATCGAAAGTGGCACGAATGACAATGTCCGATGGATTCATGCCAGACTGCCGCCCCGACTCCGAGGTCCCCATGCACCGCGTTGCCGTCCTGGTCCTGCCCGAGGTCGTGCCGTACGACCTCGCGATCCCGGTCGAGGTGTTCTCCCGGGCGCGAGATCCCAAGAACAAGCCCGCCTATCGTGTCCGGGTCTGCGGTCCGATCCCGCGGGTGCGGGCGACCGGCTTCGACGTCGTGCTGGACCACGGCCTGGGCGCCGTGTCGGACGCGGACACCGTCTTCGTACCGGGGGTGCAGGACCCGTTCCGCCCGCTCCCCGACGGCGTCGGCGCCGCTCTTCGCGCCGCGGTGACGGCAGGCGCGCGGGTCGCGAGCATCTGCTCCGGCGCGTTCGTGCTGGCCGCCGCGGGGGTGCTCGACGGCCGCCGTGCCACGACCCACTGGCTCGGCGCCGGCGCGCTGGCGGCCCGCCATCCCCGGATCGACGTCGATCCGGACGTGCTCTTCTTGGAGGACGGCGGGGTGTGGACCAGCGCGGGGGCCTCCGCCGGCATGGACCTCTGCCTGCACCTCGTGCGACTCGACCTCGGTGCTGCCGAGGCCGCCCGCGGCGCCCGGATGGCGGTGCATCCCCCAGCGCGGGAGGGTGGCCAGGCCCAGTACATCGAGCCCCCGCCCCTTCCCGGCGACTCCGGCTCGCTCCAGCCGGCGCTGTCCTGGGCCGAGTCCCACCTCGACAGGCCCCTGCAGGTCGACGATCTCGCCCGGCGCGCCGGCATGTCACAGCGCACCTTCAACCGCCGCTTTCGCGAACAGGTCGGCACCACGCCGGCCCGCTGGATCGCCGGACGCCGGGTCCGCCGGGCCCAGGAGCTGCTGGAGCAGACCGATCTGCCGGTCGAGCGCGTGGCCGAGGCCGTCGGATTCGGCTCCGGCGCCACCCTGCGCCAGCGCTTCGGCGCGGTCGTCGGGACCTCCCCCCAGCGCTACCGCGCGGCCTCTCGAACCGACCAACGCCGGCCTGCGCGCTCCCTTCGGGCGGCGTACACCGGGTCGGCACCCCACTCCCGAGCAGGTCTCCCATGGTCCTGTCCACGTTCCTCTTCGCGACCCTCGCCTTCGCCGAGCCTGCGCCCGCCGATCCCGGCGACCAGGCCATCGAGGCCGCCCTCGAGGGGGTCTACCAGCAGATCCCCGGCATGGAGGACCTCGATGCCGAGGTCAGCCACGGCGTCGTGCGCCTGTCCGGCACGGTGCTCGAGTCCGCCAGCCGCGACGACGCCGTGTCCATCGCCAAAGGCTGGGACGGGGTGGTCCACGTGGTCGACGACGTCGACCTCAACACCAGCGTCAGCGACCGCCTCGCGCCGACCCTGCAGGCCAGCCAGGATCGCCTGAACGGGCTGGTCGCGCGGCTTCCCCTGCTGGTGATCGCCATCTCCATCGTCGCGCTGGGCTGGATCGTCGCCAACGCGGTCCGACGGGCGAAGAGCCTGTTCGCCCGGGTCAGCGATCGCCCGCTGGTGCGCAACACCGTCGCCAACCTCGTCCGCATCGGCATTGTCGGCGCGGCGATCCTGGTAGCACTCCAGCTGCTCGACGCGACGGCGCTGGTCGGCGCGATCCTGGGCACCGCCGGCGTGTTCGGACTCGCGGTGGGCTTCGCCTTCCAGGACATCGTCGAGAACTACCTCGCCGGCATCCTGCTCTCGGTCCAGCAGCCCTTCTCCAAGGACGACTCGGTCGAGATCAACGGCATCAGCGGGGTCGTGGTCAAGCTGACCTCCCGCAACACCCTCATCCTCACCTTCGACGGAAACCACGCCTACATCCCCAACGCTACGGTGTTCAAGGGTCAGGTGCTCAACTTCAGCCGCAACCCCCACCGGCGCTTCCAGTTCGACGTCGGCGTGGGCGTCGAGGAGGACCTGGCCGAGGTCATCGAGACCGGGGTGCGCACCCTGCGCGAGCTTCAGGGGGTCGTGCACGAGCCCTCCCCGTCCCTCCAGGTCAGCCAGCTCGGCGACAGCAGCGTCATCGTCACGGTCTACGGCTGGGTCGACCAGCGCAGCTTCAGCTTCCAGGCGGTGCGCACCGAGGCCATCCGCCGGATCAAGGAGGCCTTCGACGACCGCGGCTACGACCTCCCCGAGCCGATCTACCGGGTCAACATCCAGCAGCCGGCGGCCCGGCCGGAGCGCCGCGATCACTCCGCGCGCACCCAGGCGCCGGCGGTCGACCTCTCGCCGAACACCGACGTGCTGCGCCAGGCCCAGGCCCAGCGGACCGACGAGGACGGCCAGGACCTGCTCGCGGACGGGGACGGCACGCCGAGGCCCGGCTGATCGGACGGCTTGTACCGGGCGGGGCAGACCCGCACGGTCAGTCGAAGAACTCGGCCACGAAGCGACCGGCTCCCTCCACGCCCTCCTTGGCCAGGTCCTTCACCTCGTCCACTTCCTCGAACAGCCCCTCCTTCAGATCGGTTGCCGCCTCCCCGAGGCGCGAACCCTCCCGAAGCAGCATGACCGTCTGGTCCTCCATCAGCTGGACCAGGGTGTGCGTGGGCACGAGGTGCTCGATGTGGTTGTCCCAGTCCTGCCCGCCGGTGGCCTTGTAGATGTTCTTGCTGGTCAGGTCCTGGATGTTGTCGTGGTGCTCGGTCGGACGGAACGGGAGCTCCTTGCCCGGGTCACTCGCCGCCTCCCGCTCCAGGTCCTGCAGCAGCTCCTGCCAGAGCTCGAAGCCAGACGCCTGTCCGGAGAGCGGGCCGAGCATCTCGAGCTTGTGGTCGATCGCGTCGATTCCGGTCTTCATCCGACCGATCTCGCTCATGATCCCGGCGGCGTCCTGGCGCTCCGGCGTCGCGTACATGTAGCCAGGGCCGGCGTCATGCACGCGCTGCAGGTAGCCGAAGGCGTCGTGGGCCTCGCCGTGCAGGCTGCTCACCGAGCCCTTGTCCGCGCTGTAGGACTCGTTCCCGGGCCCGACGAGCCCTCCGGTCGGGGACAGCAGGGCACCGAACACGGGATCGACGCCGAGCACGTCCCCCACGTACTTGCCAAACCGGAGCTGCTGGGTGCTGCCCCAGTGCTGGGCGTGCTTGTCGTTGAGCGAGACGTAGGCCTCGCGCGTGTTCGCCCGTGCCAGGAGCTTGGCGTAGGCCTGGTAGTCAGCGGACAGTCGGGCGACGTGGGGCGTCGGGTCCCCGCCCGGGCCCGCGACCAGCCGGGCGAGGGAGAGGATCGCCTGGTCACCCGCCGCGGAGCCGGGCGAGCTCTCCGCCAGCGCGCGCATGATGTCGCCCAGGCCCTTCGTGTCCTGTCCGGCGTACTCCATCGTCGCCACATCCTTGAAGTACCCGCGACGATCCTCGTCGAGGGGCTGACGGTGCGGGTACTCCATGGTCATGCCCGTCGCGAAGGGCGAGGCTTCGACCGCGAGGGCACCCGCGCGCAGGCTGTTGCTCCCGAAGTCCTGCGGCCCCTCCGAGGCCGACAGTCCCCGGGTCGGTGTCGCCCGCGGGCTGCGCTGCTGGGGGGAACGGGCCGATCGCATGGAGCCTCCGACGTGACGGCCGCACAGGGCGGTCGTCATGGAGGTATGGAGCCGCCGTGAAACCACCGTGATCGCCGGCTGTCACGTGACAGGTGGCCTTCGCAGCCCTCAATGGGCGGCGCCGCGCATGCGCCCTGCCCTGCGGCCCATTATCCGCGGCCGCCGGAGGTGAGCGTGACCGACCTGGACGACCTCGAGTACACCCCGCGCAAGCCGTGGTGGATCCTCGCCGTGGTCGCAGTCGTCGTGATTGTCGGTGCGGGCGGGCTCGCCGCGGCGTTCGTACTTCAAGGGCCGACGGCGCGTCCGGCGCGGGTGCTGGTCGCCGTCGAGCTGCAGCTGCAGGACGGCACCCGGGTCGGCTGGTGGCAGGGCGGCGAGGGTGCCGCGAACGTCTCCGCCGACCTGCAGGATCGCTACTTCGAGGATCTCGAGAAGCTGGGCTTCGACGTCGTCTCCCGGGCGACCGAGGGGCTGGGCGCGGAGCTGGATGCGGCCCGGTCCGACGCGGCTCGGGCCCAGGTGGCGCTGGCCCACGAGGCCGCCTGGTACGTGCCGGTCGTGCTGGAGGTGCAGAGCATCACGCCGATCGGTGCGAGCGGGGCGCACGTGGAGGTGGTGGCCCAGCCGCGCCTGCGCGTGATCCCCACCCTGGGTGGCGACGGGCCGGTCGACGTGCCCGAGCCCCTGCGCCTGCGCGCGGTCGGCCGGAACGAGCTGGCGGCGGTCCGCCGGATGGAGGGTGACCTCGTGTCCTGGAGCGCCCCGCCCCTCATCGCCACCCTGGTGGCGCAGCCCGGGTTGGCCCGCCTGCGCGACAACGACGGGCTGGAGCTGGAGGACGCGGCGGCGGCGTCCGCCCTGAAGCCGGCGTTCGACCACCTGAAGTACCGGGAGGCGGCGCTGGCGAACCTGGAGGAGCGCGCCAGCCTGGCGGCGGAGGTGGAGGCGGCCTCGGGCCTGCCCGCGGACGCGCGGATCAGCCCCTGGCACGGCTGGACCGCCCCACTCGGCTTCGGCCCCGACGGCACCGTGGTGGTCAAGGACGCCCAGCTGCGGATCGACGTGCCGCTGGGCAGCCACAAGCTCGAGGTCGAGGAGGTGCACGAGACGGTGGTCAAGCTCGCCCCGGACGGCTCTGCTCGCGAGCGTCTGCTCGACGAGTACAACTTCTACTCTCACCCCCACGTCAGCCGGGACGGCAGCACCCTGGTCGCCATCGCCGAGCAGCGCAGCATGGCCATGGCCGTGGTCCTGGTCGACCTCGCGACCGGCGACGTCCAGCGCCCCTACCTGTCCGAGGAGAGCGATCTGTCCGGTCCCAAGCTGTCCCACGACGGCGGGCGGCTGTTCTTCTGGAGCAAGCCCTGCCGGGACTGCCCCCCGGTGGGTCAGGTCCTCGACCGGGGCGCCACCGAGCCCGTCGAGGTCGTACACATCGACGGCCGCACCCTGACCTGGCCCGCGTGGTCCCCCGACGCGGGCACGCTCTACTTCGGCGCGACCGACCCCGACGGCCGCCCCTCCGTGCTGGCCGTGAGCGTGCCCGGCGGCGAGGAGAGCACGGTCGTCGACGGCCGTGGCCTGTCCACCATCCGCGACGTGTGGACCCTGCCCGACGGCGATCTGGTCGTGAGTGCGCGCACCGCCGACTACGAGTCCCAGCTGCTGCGGGTGGACCTGCAGACCGGCGAGCGGGAGGTCGTGCACCAAGGCCCGCACGACAGCGTGGTCGTCGCCCCCGACGGCTCGCACCTGGCCGCCGAGCTCCGCGGCCTGAACGGCTGGGACATCCACGTGATCGACCTGGCCGACGGCACCGTGACCCAGGTGACCCGCGGCGACATGAACGAGCAGGTCGTCAGCTTCACCGCCGACGGCCAGCAGGTCATCTTCTACGTCGAGCACTACGAGAAGGAGTCGAAGGGGCGCTATCTGACGGCGTATGTGGTGGGGATCGGGGGCTGAGCCGGATCCGGGCGCCCTAGGTCGCACACGTCGGGCAGCGCACCAGGATCGGCAGCCGGGCGTGCTGGATCAGCTTGTCGGCGACGCTGCCGAACATCAGGCGCTTGAACCCGCCATAGCCGTGGGTGGCGAGCGCGATGACGTCGGCGCCCACGGTCTCGGCCGCCTCGACGATCGCGTCGCTGACGCGGCTGGCCTGCACGACCCGGGTGTCGACCGCCACGCCCCGCTCCCGGGCGGACGCGGCCTGGCGCTCCAGGTACTGCTCGGCGTCGACCTTCACGTCCACGCCCTCCTTCGCGCCGATCACCCGCAGCAGGGTGCACCGCGCGCCCATCAGCGCGGCAAGCTCGACCGCCGGGGCGAGGATCTGCTCGCTCAGGTCCGACCCATCGAGGGTGACGAGGATGTGCGTGAGCTCCGAGGTCGCTTCGCCCTCCACCGCCTCCTCGGTCGGCGGCACGAGCAGCAGAGGCACGTGGGAGCCACGGACCAGCTCGTCAGCGACGCTGCCGAGGCCGACCCGGGTCACCAGGCCCCGCGCGCGGGTCGTCATCACGATGAGATCGCTGTGGTGGGCCTTGGCCGTCTCGAGCAGGGTGCTGGCGACCGCGAAGGCATCGACCGAGGACCCGGTCAGCACCATGGTCTTCGGGCTGATCCCGGCGTCTGCGGCGGCCTTTCCGGCGGCCTCCGCCAGGTAGGCCTCCTCGGAGCGGATCACCTCGGCCTCACGCTCCGGGTCGACCTTGGTCATCCACGCGTTCTGGGCGTGGGGGTTGTCGAAGACGTAGGGCCGGTGCACCGACACCAGCTCCAGGGACGCGTGCGCATTGCGGGCGACGGCAGCCGCCAACGGCAGGGCCAGCTCGGCGGCGGGGGAGCCATCGAGCGGCACGAACAGGGAAGAGACCATGACAGCTCCCATCCAGTCGACATCGGCTGGGGTGTCGTGAGGTCTTCGTGGCCTCACGTCCGATCCCTATCCGACGCGGGCGGACCGGGCTGCGTCCGGGAGTGGCAGGCCAGCGTCCGCGCTACCGCGCGTAGACCTCGAACTGCTCGGGGTGGTAGTGCGCCAGCGCACGGACCACGATCCGCTTGCCGACCTTCTCCTCGGCCTGTTCGAGCTCCTCGTAGTGATCGCCGTACAGCAGGTCGGCGATGGCGGGCGTCGTGTTGACGAACACCTCGGTGACGCTGCCGGCGCGGCTGGCCTCACGCTGGACCTCGCGGATGATCTCGTAGCAGAGGCTGGCGCGCGCTCGGACCACGCCGGTGCCGCTGCAGATGGGGCAGGACTCCGTCAGGTAGCGGTCGAGGCCCTCCTGCACGCGCTTGCGGGTCATCTCGACCAGGCCCAGGTCGCTGATCCGAAGCACGTTGGTGCGCGCGCGGTCCTTGCGCAGCGCGTCCTCCAGCGTCTTGTAGACCTTGTCCCGGTGGGCTTCCTTGTCCATGTCGACGAAGTCGATGATGATCAGGCCGCCGATGTTGCGCAGGCGCAGCTGGTAGACGACCTCCTCGACCGCTTCGAGGTTGAGCTGCAGGGTCGTGTCCTCGAGGCTCGTCTTGCCGACGAACTTGCCCGAGTTCACGTCGATGGCCATGAGGGCCTCGGTCTGGTCGACGACCAGGTACCCGCCACTCTTGAGCCAGACCTTGCGCCCCAGCGACTTCCGGATCTGCGTCTCGACGCCGTAGGTGTCGAAGACCGGGTCACGGCCTCGGTACAGCTGCACCCGATCCTTCAGCTTGGGCATGAAGTCGGTCATGAAGCCGCGCACCTCGTCGAAGAGGGCGCGATCGTCGACGACCACGCGGGTGACCTCGTCATCCATGAGGTCGCGCACGGTGCGCATGAGGATGCCGTACTCCTCGTGCAGGGCAGCGGGCGCCTTCTTCTCCTTGGCGACCTCCTGGATGCGCTCCCAGCTACGGTCGAGGAAGTCCATGTCGGCCTTGAGGCGCTCGGTGGACTGGCCCTCGCACACGGTGCGCACGATGTAGCCGGCGCCCTTGCGGCGGTTCTTCTCGACGAAGTCGCGCAAGCGGCGGCGCTCCCGGTCCTTCTCGATGCGGCGGGAGATTCCGACGTGCTCCACGGTCGGCATGAAGACCATGTAGCGGCCGGGCAGGGCGATGTGGGTCGTCAGGCGCGCGCCCTTCGTGCCGATCGGGTCCTTCGCGACCTGGACCACGATCTCCTGGCCCTCCTTGAGGAGGTCCTGGATGGGTGGCTGGCCGGACTTGCCGTTCTTCCTCGGCTTTGCGGACGTGCCCGGCTCGGGCTTCTGGTCGTCCTCGATGTGCAGGTGCAGCATCTCGGCGTAGATGTCGCCCACGTAGAGGAAGGCGGCGCGCTCGAGGCCGATGTCCACGAAGGCCGCCTGCATGCCCGGGAGCACGCGAACGACGCGCCCGAGGTAGACGTTGCCTACGAAGCCGCGGTTGTCCCCGCGATCGATGTGGAGTTCAGCAAGCTG
>CALATR010000513.1 GCA_937891875.1 uncultured Pseudomonadota bacterium
CCGCCGCCGCCTGGAGTAGCACGTGAGCCGCCTCTTCTCTTCCGTCGCCGCCAGCGCGCTCGCCGTGAGCCTGCTCGCCGTCAGCACCCTCGCTGCGGCCCCTGCCCTGGCCGGCAACCACTACATCGCTGGCCGGATCATCGACCGCAACGGCGATCCCATCGACCAGGCCGTGGTCACGCTCAAGCCCAAGGATCCGGACAAGCCCGACATCAACGTCCAGCTGGTCACCGATCGCGAGGGGCGCTTCCTGGTCGACTACCTGCGCGATGCGGAGGGCGAGCGCACCAAGCTCGCCAAGCGCGTCGAGTACGAGATCGAGATCTACAAGCCCGGCTTCCACACCCGCGAGACCGACTTCTACTACAAGAAGGGCGAGCTCCAGGTCGAGACGCTGATGATGACCGAGGACACCATCGTCGTGCACGATGACGACGCCGACCTCGATCCCGACGCCTACGAGACGTCCACCCACAGCGCGGGCGCCAACTACGAGGGGCAGTAGCATCCCTGCCCTGCGCGCGACTGCGGCGTCCTCAGGGCTCATCGGGCTCGTCGGTGGCGTGCTGCTCGTGATCGCGACCGGGTGCCCCGGCATCCCCGCCGAGCCCGAGGTGCGACCGGCCGAGCTGGGCTGGGCGACGGGGATCGTGACCCATCCCGAGACGTTCAGCGCGCTGATGGACGAGACCTCCCGGGAGGGCTGGATCGCCGTGCACGCGCACGATCTGGACAGCGCAAAGAGCGCGTTCGCAGAGAACTCTCCGGCGTCCGCCTGGGCGTCGTTCGCCCGGGGGCAGGAGCGCCTGGACCTGCAGCGCCTGACGTCCGAGGCCGCCCTGCGCCTGGTGCGCACCTGGGAGGAGCGCGGCTCTCTGCCCGAGGGTCCCGGTCCGGTCTTCTTCGCCGCGTACGCCGCCACCTGCGGGCATCGACCGGCAGACGCCTGGGTGGCCCGACTGCCGGTCGCCGAGCGCGCCTGGTTCGAGGGCACCGCCCCCTGGCCGTGGAAGTCGGAGGCGGCCGATGTGGCGCAGGAAGGCGCCCGGATCCGCTACGCGACCCCACCTGGCGAAGCGTGGAAGCGCCCGCCGTTCACGGATCGGGTGGTCGAGACGGACGGGGCCGGACAGACCGTGCGCACCTGGCAGGACCCCTGCCTGCCGTCCCGCCTCGCACCCGCCGATACGGGCGTCGCCCACCGGGTGCTCAACACCTACGAGGACGGCCTCGAGCTGCACCTGAACCCGGACCACCAGCCCGACCTGTCGAAGCTGGTGCACACGCTGTTCTCGGCGCGCGGCGTGTCCACCGACGCCCTCGGCCTGCCCGACGACGTGCCCGCCAGCGACGATCCCGAGGCAGCACGGGAGGAGGTCCGCGCCCTCGACGCCGTGCTGGACGCGACCCGCGCCCACCTCGAGCAGTCGGCCAGCCCCGACGGACTCGCCCTGCTGCAGCAGATCCAGCCCCTGTCCCGCCTGCGCCAGGAGGTCCTCGTCGACCGCGCCAGACGCGACCTGCGCGCCGGCCACGTGCAGCGCGCCTACGCCACGCTCCTGCTCGCCAGGGACGTGACCGAGCGGGGAATCGGCCCGGCCAACGGCCCCGCCTTGTACGTCCTGCTCGCAGAGGCGAACCTACGCGCGGGCCGCACCCGCGAAGCCCTCGACGCGCTGCAGCCCGTCGTGGACGTGATCCCGGAGAGCACAGCCACCCGCGAGATCCTCTCGGACCTCGTCGTGCTCGAAGGCATGGACCGCACCGGTGACAGCAAGGAGCACTGAGCCCATGAACGCAGTGACCGTCCGAAATCTCTTCCTGCTCGGCGCCCTGGGCGTCGCAGCGTCGGCGTCGCAGGCGGGCAACTTCCGCTACGCCGAGGACCGCGCGCCGGGCATCGTCAACCCCGTCTTCGCCACCACCATGTCGGAGGCCCGCCTCAACGAGCTCGTCTTCGAGGGGCTGTACACCGACTCGACCGAGCTGGCCTCGGAGCCGCTGCTCGCGGAGAGCGCCACCCTCGCCCCGACCAAGAAGGCGATGCGGATCCGCCTGCGCGACGGCGTGAAGTGGCACGATGGAACACCGTTCTCGGCCGAGGACGTCGTCTTCACCATCCAGGCGATGCAGGACCAGGCCACGGGCTCGCCGGAGGCCGGACGGGTCGCCTGGATCGAGAGCGCGCGCGCCATCGACAAGTCCACCCTGGAGCTGACCTTCGTGGGCCAGGAGTACGCGCCCGAGGACAAGCTCCACTTCAAGATCATGCCGCGCCACCGCTTCACCGACACCGCCCTGAAGCGCACCGACCCCTTCCGCAACCGCCCGATCGGCACCGGCCCGTGGTCGGTCGTCGGCTTCAACGACGACAACTCGATCAGCCTGCAGCGCTACCGCGAGTACTGGGGCGAGGCCGCGATCGACGAGATGACGATGCGCGAGGTCGCGGACAAGAACTTCCAGAGCAAGCTCTTGCTCTACGAGTCCCTGGAGGGCCTGATCCGGGTGCTCCCCCGCGACCTCGCCATGCTCCAGAACGACCGCAAGGTGGAGCTCTACCCGTACCAGACGAACTCCTGGTGGTACGTCGGCTTCAACAACCGGGCCGGCACCTTCCAGGACCCCAAGGTGCGCGAGGCGCTCTCGCTCATGGTCGACGTGCCCGCGTTGCTCGCGCCCATCGGCACCGGCGATCCGGTCAGCGGCCCCTTCGTGCCCAGCTCGCCCTTCTACAACCACGACGTCACGCCGATGAGCCCGGACGCCGCGAAGGCGAAGGCCCTGCTCACCGAGGCGGGCTTCACCCATGACGGGCGCACCTGGAGCAAGGATGGCCGTCCCCTCACCCTGCGCCTGTCGACGCTGAAGAACCTCGAGACCGCCCAGGACGTGGTCATCAACCTGCAGACCCAGCTCCAGAACCAGGGCGTGCAGGTCAACACCGAGTTCCTCACCCGCCCCGAGTGGAAGCAGCGGGTCTGGGGCGAGAGCGACTACGACCTGATCCTCTCGACCTGGTCCTTCGACCGCAACGAGGACATCTACGAGCAGTTCCACTCCGGCGGCGCCCGCAACTTCGTCGGCTACGTCAACGAGGACGTGGACGCCCTGCTCGACAAGGCGCGCGAGGTCGCCGATCCCCAGGAGAAGAAGCTCATCCTGCGGGAGGTGCACGCGAAGATCGCGGCGGACCACCCGATGATCTTCCTGTGGACGCTCGACAGCTACGCAGCCATGTCCACCAAGGTGAAGAACGTCGTCGTGCACCCGTTCTACTTCTTCACCTTCGCGAGATCCTGGACAATCCGCTGAACGCACGGACCGCCGGGCTCGTCTGGCGCCTGGCGAGCCACTTCGGCGTGTTCGCCGGGACCCTGCTCGGCTGCCTGGTCGCGGTCCACCTGCTGCTGATCTTCGCGCCTGGCGACGCGATCGACAGCCTGCCCAACGCCGAGGAGGTCCGCCCGCTGCTGGAGGCGGAGTGGCACCTCGGCCAGCCCGCCCCGATCCAGGTCGCGAGCTACCTCGGCGACGTGCTCACCGGCGACCTGCGCACCAGCCTGGTCTACCGCCCGGGCATGCCCGTGGCAGACGTCATCGCCGGGCCGACCCTGCGCTCGCTCGGCGTGCTCTTTCCGGCGTTGTTCCTCTCGATCCTCGGAGGTGTCGCCCTGGGCGCGTGGACCGGGGGACGCCGGCTCAGCCTGGCCCGCCCGCTGGTCTGGTCGGTCGCCATCGTGCCGGTCTTCCTCATCGCGCGGCTCACCATCGCCTGGACCAACGCCGCCACCTGGTCGCTCATGCAGTCCGGCGCCATCTCCCGGCCCGGGTGGTTCGCCCTGCCCATCGAGGATCACCCGCTGCGCTGGGCGCTGGCGGTCACCATCCTGGCCGTCGGCAGCGGGGCCTTGTCCGAGGTGCACGCCGAGAGCGAGAGCCTGTTCCGGCGGCTGCGGGACGCCGGCTACGTGCAGGCGGCGCGGGCCCGGGGCGCGCCGGTCTGGCCCCACATCCTGCGCAACCTGATCCCGCCCCTGACGACCATGATCAGCAGCCGGGCGGCCTTCTTCGTCGGCGGGCTGGTCATCCTGGAGAAGATCCTGCTCATGAACGGGATCGGGGCGATCCTCTGGCAGTCCGCCTTGGAGCGTGACTATCCACTGGCGCTCGGCATCACGCTGGTCACCGCGGCGGTCGTCGCGAGCCTGCGCCTGGTCGGCGATGTCGTGCGTACCGCGATCGATCCCCGTCGCCGGGAGGTCGCGTGAGCTGGGTCCGCGATCCCCTGCCCTGGCTCGGCGCGGCCATCCTGGTGACGGTGCTGCTGGCCGCCGTGCTCGGTCCGCTGTCCGGCTACGACGTGGTCGCCGACGCCGATCCCGGGCGGGTGTTCGCCGCCCCGTCCGCGGCCCACTGGCTCGGCACGGACCACCTGGGTCGCGACGTCGCCTGGCGCCTCGTCATCGCGACCGGCCCGCTGGTCGGCCCGGGCCTGCTCGCCTGTGGGGTCGGCGCCGCCCTCGCGATCCCCCTGGGCACCGCCTCTGGCGTGCTCGGCGGGCCCGTCGCCACCGCCATCCGCTTCGCCTTCACCGTGGTCGAGGGCCTGCCCCGCTTCGTCCTCGTGCTGCTGGTGCTCGCGATCTACGGCCACGACGGCCTCATCCTCGCGCTGGTCGCCGGCGTCGCCTACGCACCCACCCTGGGCGAGGCCATCCACGAGCGCCTCGAGGGCCTGCGCCAGGCCGACTTCATCCTCGCCAACCGCGCCCACGGCGTGCCCGAGACCCAGCTGGTCCTGGTGCACCTGCTGTGGGGGGCCTGCCGGCGCCTCATCGCGCGGCACCTGCTGGGACTGTTCGCCTTCTTCCTGGTCCTGGAGACCACCCTGTCCTATCTCGAGTTCGGCGTGCAGCAGCCCTGGCCATCCTGGGGCAACATGCTGGCGTTCGACCTGGACTATGCGGATGCGACCCCGGCCGCGCTCCTGGCGCCCGCCCTGGCCATCTGGCTCGTGCTCGCGGCCACCACCTGGGTCCGCCGCGGGCTGTCCGACCGGGGGCACGATGCCTGACGCCGTGCAGCTGCAGGATCTCGTCATCCGGGTCGGCGAGCGCGTGCTGGTCGATCACGTCGACCTCTCCCTCGCCGCCAGCGAGCTGGTCGGACTGGTCGGCTCCTCCGGGTCGGGCAAGTCGCTGACCGCGAAGTCGATGCTCGGTCTGGTCGACCTCGAGCCGGGGGTGGTCGAAGGCGAGCTGCGGATCACCGTGGGTGCCGTCGAGCATCGGCCCTACGCGAGCTGCCGGGGGGCGGGTCGCCGGGCGCGCGACCGAGCGTTTCATGCCGTGCGCGGCGGGCTCGTCGGCTACCTGCCCCAGGACCCCCGCGACGCCCTGGACCCGCTCGCCCGGGTCGGCCGCCAGGTGGGCTCGGTCGCCCGCCTCGGTGGCCACGGCCCCGATCCCCTGCCCTGGCTGGGCCGCGCCAACCTGCCCCAGCCCGAGCGGGTCGCCCGCCTCTACCCCCACGAGCTCTCCGGCGGCATGGCCCAGCGCGTCGTCATCGCCCAGGCCCTGGCCCGCGGCAGCCGCTTCCTCCTCGCCGACGAGCCCACCAGCGCGCTCGACCCCACCGTGCAGGCCGCCATCCTCCGCGAGCTGCGCCGCCTGGTCGACGAGGACGGCCTCGGTGTGCTGCTCATCACCCACGATCTGCGCGTGCTGCCCGGCCTCGCCGATCGCCTCGTGATCCTCGCCGCGGGCCGGGTCGTCGAGCGCACCACCCCCGAGGCGCTGCGCGATGGGGACGTGCACAGCGAGGCCGCCGTCGCGCTGGTCGAGGCGACCCGGGCGGTCGCGGCGGGGGTGCTGGGATGAGC
>CALATR010000514.1 GCA_937891875.1 uncultured Pseudomonadota bacterium
CCTCTGCGAACGGGGGTCAAAGGCACGGAATCCGGTGGTTCAAGCACCGTGATCCGCGGCTCCCGTTCCTCCCGAGGGATACACAGGCAGCATGTTGTACGCGCAACGCAACCTCCGCAGCCGCACCCGTGACGATCGCGTTGCGGATGTCGCCGGTGGGCCCAGAGACCAGAAACCAGAGACCAGAGACCGCCCCGCCACTGCCAGCTGGGCCGCTCGGCACACAGGCCCTACGCCAGCGGCCAAGACGGGTGCCGGACCAATCACCAACGACCATCCACCAACGACTCAGTGATGATGCGCGTGGCCGTCGATGCCGTGGGCGTGGCCGTGCTGCTTCTCGTTGTCCGTCGCGTCGCGCACGCCCACCACCTCGATGTCGAAGTGCAGGTTCTGGCCCGCGAGGGGGTGGTTGACGTCGAGGTAGACCTGGGCGCCCTTGACGCCCGTGATCCACAGGGTCACGACCTGGCCGTCGCCGCCCTCGGCGCGGATGGGGCGGCCGATCTGGGGCTCGAAGTCCTTGGGGAAGTTGCTGCGGTGCACCGCCTGGGGGCCGGGGCCTTCCTTCTCGCCGTAGCCGTCCTTGGGGGCGACGTGGGCGATGAACGTGTCGCCCGCGCCCTTGCCCTCCAGCTCGCTCTCGAGGCCGGGGACGATGTTCTGGAAGCCGTGCAGGTACGCCATCGGCTGGCCGCCGCGGGAGCTGTCGAGGGTGGCGCCTTCGTCGTTGGTGAGCGTGTAGTGAAAGATGCCCACCTTGCCGTGGGTCAGGGTGTCGGACATGGCGTCCTCCTCGCGTGTGGCCGACGCCCGTAGCGCCCGTGGTAGCGTGCGTCCATGCGCATGCTGGCAATCGCGGCTCTCCTTGCCCCCGCCCCGGCCCTGGCCGCGTGGCCCGATGATCTCGTCGTGTCCGGGATGCTGGAACACAGCGGCGGCACGGTCACCCCGGAGTACGCCCGGGAGCAGCTGACCGCCGTCGCGACCGATCTGGGCGTGGCCATCGCCAACAAGCCGATCACCCCGGCCCGCACCCTGGGCACGGCAGGCTTCGACCTGTCCGCCGGCGTGACGGTCTCGCTGCTGACGAAGCCGGTCGAGACCGAGGACGGCACGCCCACCGGCTGGCTGCTCGCGAGCCAGGGCGAGGATCCGAACGCGCTGATGGTCCTTCCGACCATGACCCTGCGCAAGGGACTGCCCGCCTCCATCGAGGTCGGCGCACGGGCCAGCTGGCTCGCCGGCAGCCGCCAGGGCGTGCTCTCGGGCTACGTCCGCGCCGCACCCATCGAGGGCTTCAAGCCGCTGCCCGACGTGTCCTTCCAGGTCGGCTACTCCGGCTACGTCGGCAATCCCGAGCTGGAGCTGGGGGTCATGGACGTGACCGGCTCCCTGGGCGGCACCTTCGCCTTCGGCAGCTTCCCCGGCATCCGCCAGGCCCAGTGGTCGCCCTGGATCGGCGGCGGCATCCTGGTCATGCACGGCCGCACCACCCTGGACGACATCGACCGCACGGCCCTGTGGGCGGACACCGCGGACGAGGACGGCCTGGTCGTCGAGTCGCTCGAGCTCGGGCTGCAGCCCCAGGTGCACGCCGGCTTCCAGGTCACGAACAGCACCGTGCTCTTCCGCATCGCCGGTGCCTGGTCGCCCTCGTCCATCCCCACCCTGCACGCGGGCATGGGCTTCATGTTCTAGGGGTCCGATGGTCTGGGCCTGGCTCTCGCTGGCGGCGCTCGCCGCCGAGCCCGAAGCACTGCCGCGGGTCGTGGTCGAAGCCGAGATCAGCGAGGATCTCCGCACGATCACGGGCGATCTATGGATCGGCGACGCCCCCGACGGCCTGACGCTGGTCGACCCCCTCGCCGACCTGCCGGTTCCCCCCGACGACCGCACCCTGCTCCGCACCTGGCGCGGTCGACCCAGGCCGGGCGCGGTCACCTGGCAGCCGGTCGAGCCCGGCCACTGGACGTTCACCACCACCCTGCCCCGCCACCGCTTCGGCGATCTCGGCACCTGGGACCGCCAGCTGCTGGCCAACGGGGCCTGGTACCCGCAGCCGCTCGTGCACGGCACCCTGCCGATCGCCCGCTGGGACGTCACCGTGACCGGCCCCGCCGATGCCGTCGTGGTGGTCGGGGACGCGCTCGCCGAACCCGCCGACGGGACGGCCGAGGGGACGACCGACGGGGTTGGCGACGGACCGACCGCGTGGTGGGGCGGAACCGCCGAGCGCGCCAGCCTGGCCGTGGTCCGCCGAGCGCAGGTGGTGACCGACGGCGACGTGTCCATCGTCTCTCGGCGTCCCAAGCGGATCCTCCGCCGCCAGCCCGCCGCCCTGCTCGACCGCACCGGCCTCGGCCAGCGCGTCGTCGTGGTCGAGGCCCCGCTGCGTCGCCGCCTCGCCCGCCCCGGTCCCGGCCTGCTCTACCTGTCCAACCGCGCCTGGCGACTGACGCCCGGCCTGCGCACCTACCACGATCGCGCCGTCACCCGCGGGCTCGTCGAGGCGTCCATCCCGGCCCCCGCCCCCTTCGA
>CALATR010000515.1 GCA_937891875.1 uncultured Pseudomonadota bacterium
CCTTGCTCGCCGCGTAGTGAAGCGGCGTGTGCTGCTTCTTGAAGTCGCGTACGTTGACCTTCGCGCCGCGCTTGAGCAGCTCGTCGATCTCCTTCGCGACCACCATCTGCCGCATGTCGGGCGACGCGGCGGCGATGCGCTCCTTGAGGGCCTCGGCGTACGCCGGGTCGGGGTAGGGCGGCGTGGCGCGTGGCTCGTTGGACAAGACGACCAGCGCCGGCGCGCTGAAACCCGCTCGCTGGAGGGCGGCGAGGACGTCCACCACGCGAGCGTTGGGCACATCGCCCGCGATCTCCAGCTCCGCGAGGCCGGTGTCGAGCTCGGAGCTCCCGGAGAAGCGACGCACCTCGGCGATGCGCTCGCGGACCTCCTTCGCGCGGGTACCCAGGCTGGCGACGTCCTGGATCGGCTCACCGTCCAGCCAGAGCCCGTCCCGCGTGACCACCACCGGCGCGCCCTTCCCGACCTCGGCGGCAGGGACGTCGAGCTGAACGAGGTCGGCGTACGCTCCCACGCTGGCGTCCGCGGTACACATCGGCGCGAGGTGGGCCTTGGGCTCGACCGAGAGGGCGTTGCAGGCGCTGAGCGCGACGAGGGTGGGCAGAAGACCGAGTCGCATGCATCCTCCGGGCGGCGTCGGGCCGCGGGCGCATCCTTGCACAGCAAGACGCGCTCGCCGCCGGTCGGACTTCGTTGGGCATCGGCCACCGATCCGGAATCAGTACCACCACCTTGCACCTTCAGTCCTCGTGGTGCACCATCAGGCCCTACCTGGAGGTACTGATGGGGTGGTTCAGTTCGTGGTTCGGCAAGCCCAAGCCCGTGGAGGACGAGGGCTGCCTCGCCTGCGGCAACGCCGATGTGGAGATCCTCGGCGAAGATGCCTACCGCTGCTCCGCGTGTGGGCATGAAGGCGGGGATGGGCTCGCGCGGGTGAAGCTGCTGCAGCTCGGCAAGCAGCTCGCAGCGAAGCCGCTGGAAGAGCGCCGGGCGTGGCTGGCGCAGGAGATCCGGGACCTGTGTCAGCTCTATGCGGCGGTTCCCACCCACGAGGATCTGAAGCGGGCCCGGGAGCGGGACCGCTCGGTGAGCGATCCAGCGCTGCGCGAGCTGCCGGTCCTCCTGCAGGACATGGAGAACGTCCTCGACCAGGCCTTCCCCAAGATCGACCGTCTGGTGATGATGGGCCGGGCGGCAGGGTCGGACATCCCGGGGCTGGAGGAGGCGCTCGCCCGCGTGACCCTGCTGCCGCGGGACGTCGACTCCGCCGAGATCCACGCGCGCCTCCGGGAGGTCGAGGAGATCCTGGGAGCGGTCGCCGTGTGAAGGGTGGACGTCTACGATTGCGAGCTGGCGCTTGCGATCGCGAGATCCTCCGTCGTGTTGGCGCAGGACCCGAGGTTCGTGCCGTCACTCAGCGCCACGTCGCGGGGACACGAGCGCCCCCACCCCAAACACCCCCACGAACCGCCCCTCCACAAACCGCCGCACCACCCCGCCGTCCAGCGCCACCAGCACGTTCCCGTCCCTGTCCGTGTGGATGTCCCAGACCGAGTTCGTCGGCAGACCCTCCGCCACGCCGTAGTGGTGCACGGCCTGACCGTCGTACCGCCACACGCCGGTGTCGCGGTCGCCGAACCAGATGTCGCCGGCCTGGTCCTCCTCGATCGCGAACACGTGCTCCAGGGTGCCCTGGGGGGAGGGCCCGCCGTCGCGCACCCCGCCTGGTGCCATCAGCCCCATGTCGCGTGTGAAGTCGGTGGTGGTCGCGCCGTCGAAACGCAGCACGCCAAGCCCGTTGTTGCCGATCCACAGGGTGCCCCGGCTGTCCGCCAGGATGCTGCGGATGTGGAGCTCGCCGCCGGACATCAGTCCGGGTGCCAGGCCGTCGAGCTCGCTGAAGCCGGAGTCGGCGTCGTGGCGGTACACCGCGCCGTAGCTCGCGATCCAGAGGCTGCCGTCCTTGCCGTGGGTGATGGCGGTGACCCCCGGCGAGCCGCCGGGCGGAGGAGGTGGCAGCGGCACGTAGGCCACGCCGTCTCCGGAACGATGCTGTGCGCCGTGGTGGAACCCGGCTCCAAACCACAGAATGCCATTGTCCAGTGGGCCGGCTGCGGTGGCGGGCGCGTCGATCGCGATGGGGAACGCGGTGACGCGGTCCCCGTCGATTCGGGCGACCCCGTGGCCCGTGCCGACCCAGATCGCTCCGTCCGCGTCTTCCTGGATCGAGCGGATCTGGTTGCTCGGAAGCCCCTCCACCTGGGTGAAGGTCGTGAAGCCCGCCGCGTCGAGCCGCGTGACCCCCTCCTTGTCGCTGCCGATCCAGTACCGCCGTCGACTGTCCTGGAAGATGGCGCGGATGGGGGAGCGGAAGGCGAGCGGCTGCGTCGTGGGCAGGCGGATCGACGCGGTCGGCGCTGGCGTCGGCTCGGCACGCGACTCCGGAGCGGTCGTCGTACAGCCGGACAGCAGCACGATCGCGGCGATCACGCAGAGGCCACCCCCCCTCACGGAACCTGCTCCGTCCGGTCGTTCCCCAGGTACGGCTCTGCCCGGTTGTCGTCCCACACGATGTCGAAGTCGTTGGTGTCGCCGCCCTCGCCGAAGTCGCAGCCCTCCAGGTACCACTCGTAGGACCGGAACTCGCGGCCCAGCCAGGGCCACTCGAACTCGAAGGCGGACGCGCGGTTGCGCACGGCTCCGGAGTCGATTCCGACGCCGCCAGAGCAGGAGAAGGTGGAGCCTTCCTCCTGCCGAATCACTGATCGCCCCTCGTTGCCGTCGAAGAGGGACTCGCTCAGGGTGAGGCTGCCGCCGGGGCCGAGGTGGGCGCCGACGACGGTGCCGGAGACGCCGCCGGTGACGAGGGTCCGCGTGAGCCAGACCCGCTCGCCGTCGGCGCGGAAGGCGCCGTGGTCGTCGCCTCTGAAGTTGGTGATGACGCTGTCGATCGCGCGGACCTCGCCGCCTCTGGCCCACAGGATGCCGGTGCTGCCGGCGTGCGCGCCGTCCACGGTGACGCGCTCGAGGAACATGCCGCCCGGCCCGGTGGACTCGATCATCGCGTGCTCGAGGCCGCCGTTGCCGCCCACGATGGTCAGGTCCCGCAGCAGCATCATGCCGCCATCCTGGGTCCGGCCAGTGGGCGCACCCTCCCGGCCGAGCAGCCGGGCGCCTGCCACGCCCACGATGCCGAGCGCCTGGCCGGCTCCCGCGCGGAAGCTCCCCGAGACCTCGCCGCACAGGCTGACCTTGCTGATCTCGCCGGTGATCTCCCAGTCGTCGGTCAGGGTGATGTTGACGGCCTCGTCGAAGGTGTCGTCGAAGAAGCTGTAGCCGCGCCACTCGGTAGCGGGCGGCTCGACGCCGTCGCAGTCGGAGTCGACGGTGTCGCAGAAGTCAGGTGCGCCCGGGTGGATCGCCGGATCCGCGTCGTCGCAGTCGCCCTCGGCCGCGACGTAGCCCTCGGGCGCTTCGCACGCTTCGACCGTGTCCTCGCCACCGAAGCCGTCCTCGTCGGCGTCCGCATGGAAGGTCCGGGTGTCCTCGTCGATCTCGCCGTCGCAGTCGTTGTCGATCTCATCGCAGGACTCGGGGGCGCCCGGGTAGACGTCGGGGTCGTCGTCGTCGCAGTCCAGGTCGTCGGAGAAGCCGTCTGCGTCGGCATCCACGGGCGGCGGCGGATCGGTGTCGGTGTCGTCCGTCGGGGCGGGGTCGCCCGCACACGCGATCAGGGCTGTCAGGGCGAGGACGTAGGTGCGCGCATCAACCCTCCTGCGGGCTCACCGTACGCGTCGCGGCCCGCGTTGTCTCGGGGCGGGACGAGGAAGGTGCGCGCTGCGCATACACATGATCGTGTGACACGCTCCGGGTGGGACCACGCGTGCTTCCTGCGCTATCCTCCGACTCCATCGTGGAGGCCCCGTGGCCGGTCATGCGCAGAGGCGTTCCTCGTCGTCCTCGAGCACCACCCCGTCGTCGTCGACGTCGTCACCCTCGGCGGCGATGACCGAGGCGCCCGCACCCGGCGGAGGCAGCACCCAGACCGCGTCGGAGACGCCGATGCTGGACGCGATCGGGGCGGGTCATGATCGGCCGGCGAGCGGTGGGGCCGACTCGGAAGGCCTGGCCACCCCCGGGGACTCGGACGCGTTCTCCGAGGCGTTCAACCAGGAGTTTGCGCGACAGCTGCACGTCTTTGGCCAGGACGCGGTGGCGGCGGCGTCGAGCGGGCCGGACGTGCGACGGGGCCAGCTGGGCGGGGCGAGCGGGGCAGGGGTGCCCGCCTCGGTCCTGAACGAGCTGTTCACCCCGACCCAGCGCCAGAAGCTGGCCGCTTTCTGCGCCAACCACGTGATTCCCGACCGCCTGTTCAACGGGGACGACGTGGGGGCGTCGTCCGCCCAGCAGCGCATCGTGCTCTCGGGCCACATCCTGGCGACCGGCGAGTACGAGCCCGGGTCGTTCAGCCAGCGCCTGTACGCCCGCATGTGTGGCCACTGGGCCAACCTGGTCATGACCTACGCCGGGGCGGGCGATGCCGGTGGGCGCGGCGTCCGCGAGGAGTTCGACCACGAGGGAAACCTCTCGCTCTCGACCGGCCAGCGCCACGCCCCCGAGGGCATGCACGGTCCGCAGCGGATGGACGAGTCCGACTACGCCACTGGCGAGCGCGCGCCGGAGCGCTCGCGCTTCCGCCACCGTGGGCTCGACAAGAACGCGCTGGACGGCCTCGCCGCGGGTGACTGGCTCTGGTACTACAACGACAACGGCGGTGGCGGCGGCAACCACAGCGTCATCTTCTCGCGCTGGGCCGGGCCGTGGGAGTCCTTCGTCGACCCCGAGATGGAGGGCATGACCATCAACTACCGGCGCGCGCTGTGCATGAGCCAGCGCAACCCGAACGACGGCGGCCTGGAGCACACCTCCATCCTGGGTGACCACTACTCCTTCCTCCCCGGCGAGAGCCGCACCCGGGTCTGCCCGGTGACCAACGTCTCGCGGGTGGCCGAGGACGCGCACCCGGTGCGCACCGCCGACGATCTGCGCGAGGTCCTGGGCACCGGTCGCGACGCCGGGCAGAACCAGCAGTTCATCGACCGCCTGCTGCGCCGCCACCCGGGCAAGCGCATCGACTGGGACGCGCTCGCCGGCGACATCCGGGCGCGGAACACGGCGCTGCTGTCCGAGCTGCAGGCCCGCCACTCCCAGCGGCTGTCCGAGGGCCAGATCGCGGCGATCGAAGCGCTCAATGCAGAAGCGCTTCGCGACAACTCCTCCGCCGCCGACATCACCACCCTGGTGCGGCTGAACAACCGCCTGACCGCCTGGCTGCACAACTCCGACTGGCTGACCGAGCAGGAGACCGCGCAGTCCGGGCGGATCGAGGCGCGCCGGGAGGAGCGGGCCGACGAGACCGCCGAGGAGCGGCAGACCATCGAGCGCGACATGGAGGCGCTCGACGCCGAGATCGACGCGGCGGAGGACGCCCGGGACGCGGCGGCTGCCCACCTGGACGAGGTCGACGTCAACCCGGAGCTGCGCCAGGCCTACCGGGTCCGGGCGCGCATCCGCGGCGAGCGGCGCACGGCCCGCGGCGAGCGTCGCGCCACCCGGGACGCCGACGCCCGCGCTGCCATCGACACACGGCTGGAGGAGATCCAGTCCCGGCTCGACCCGGCGGAGACCGAGTGCGACCGCCTGGAGGGCCTGCGCCGCGCCAACCGGGCGGAGGTCGCCGATGCACGCCGGGAGGGTGGCCGACTGCGACGCACGCTCGCCCAGCTGGATCGTCGGCGCGGTCGGCTCCAGGGCCGCCTGAACGACCTGGCGAACCGGGCGGGTCGCTACACCGCGCACATGGGCCGTGGCGGCGAGTTCCAGGGTCGGGGTGAGACCCGCGAGGCGCGCTCCGGGCTGCTGTCCGCGCTCGCGCCCCAGCCCAACTGGAACGGGCTGCTGGTCGACGGGGAGTCGTCTGACTGAGAGATCGGATCGAGGGCGGTAACCTCCCGTCCCCTCACCGGGACCTCCAGGTGATGACGACGAACACGCCGATCCCCGACCTCGTGCTCCGCGCCCGCCAGGGCGATGGGGCCGCCTTCGACGCCCTCGTCACCCGGCATGCCGCGGCGAGCCTCGCCTATGCGCGGGCGCTCCTCCGCGATGACCGGGCCGAGGAGGCCGTGCAGGACGCCTTTCTCGAGGCGTACCAGGCGCTCGATCGGCTGCGTGAGCCCGCCGCCTTTCCGGGCTGGCTGCGGCGCATCGTGCACAAGCAGTGCGATCGGCGCACGCGGCGGCAGAGCGCTGTCGCGGATGCCGAGGCGGACCGGGTCGTGTCCACGGATCCCGAGGGGAGCCTGGACGCGGCGGCCCGCTGGTCGGCACTGCGGCGGGCGGTCGAGGAGCTGCCCGAGCACGAGCGCATCGTCGTCGCCCTGCATCACCTGGGAGGGGTCCCGGTCGCGGAGATCGCGGCGTTCCTCCAGGTGTCCCCCGGCTCGGTGAAGACGCGCCTCTCCCGTGCCAGGGCCCGCCTCCGCGCGTCCCTGGAGACCCCGATGAACGCCCCGATGACGCCCGCCCTGCACGACGCCGTGCGCCTCTTCCTCGCCCTGCACGCCGGGGACGCAGGCACGGTCGACGCCGTGCTCGACCGCCACCCGGACCTGATCGATCGCGAGGAGGCCTGGTCGGACGAAGAGGCGCTCGCAGGCGGCTTTCCGCTCGCACATCCGCGCACCCCGCTCATGGTCGCCGCGAGCCTCGGCGACTGCAACCTGGTCGACCGGCTCCTGGCCCGAGGCGCGGATCCGTCGGGACGGTGCTCGTGCACCCATGGTGAGTCTGCGGTCTGGGTCGCGACGCGCTTCGGCCACCAGGACGTCGCCCGCCGGCTGCTGGTCGCGGGGGCCGATCCGGAGTCCACCCACCGCCGGGGCATGGACCTCGCCGCACTCCGCGCCTGGCGTTCGAGCACGCCGGCGACGGCCTGGGCGATGCAGGCGGACGGCACCTTGCACACCGGCCTCGGCGCGGTCGACCTGTGGCTGCGACCCCGCCGGGGTGACGTCGTGCGCGTGACCGGCGCAGCCGAGACCGGCCTCATGGTGCTGCTCGCCGAGGTGTCGGCCGCGGTCGGCGCGGCGGGCGGGCGGGCCATCTGGACCTCGTGGGTGCCCCACCCGTGGCACGCGTCCGAGCTCGAGGGGGTGGCCCGTCGCTGTGGCGTGGAGACCTGGGTCGACGTCGTCACGCCCGCCACCCGCGCCCTCGACGCCCCCGAGGCCGTGCTGCCAGCGGGTCTCGACGCCACCCGGCTGGCCCGCGAGTGCGGTGGACCCCTGGTGCACATCGTCTTCGAGCAGCGGGGTCACGCGATCGACCTGCAGCCCCACCTGACCCACCTGGGCGAGGCCGCGGATCTGACCCTGATCGTGCGCCCGTGGGCGGACGTCACCGCCGGGGTGGCCTTCGACGACACCTGGGCCGGACAGGGCGAGATCGTCACCAGCGCCGAGGTCGCGCGGCGGGGCGTCTGGCCGGCGCTCGATCCGGTCCGGACGCGCTCTACACGCCCGGACGACCCGCTGACCGCCAGGGCGCGAGGGGCGGCGTCAGACCTCGATCACCCGGTGCTGAAGGCGCTGCTGCAGCCTTTCCACGCGGCCTTCGGGGACACGGGATGGCCGGGCGTCGCGTGGGACCGGGAGGCGCTGGAGCGGCGGGTCGGGGACGCGCTGGGCGGGGGTCTCGAGGCCTGATCGAAAGCGGAGCTTCCTCGGAGTCCCTGGGGCGGCACCTCCTGTCCGCACGCGGTAGGTGTCTGCGGTGGGGGGGCCATGTCCGTTCGCGTGATGATGATCGTGGTGATGTGCGGCTGCGTGGGGTCTGGAGGCCCTGGTTCGAACTGCACGGAGCGCAGCTGGTTTGTGGATGGTGACGGCGACGGCTTCGCCGATCCGCGGACCGAGGCCTTCGCGTGCGAGGCGCCCGACTCGACCTACGTGACCGTTCCCGACGGGGTGTTCGACTGTGACGACTCCGACGCCGCGGTCCATCCCGGCGCGTCGGAGATCTGCGATCCCTCGAACGTCGACGAGGACTGCGACGGCGAGAGCGATGACGCGGATGGCAGCGTGGACCTCTCCACTGCGACCGGCTGGTTCCCCGACGGGGACGAGGACGGCTACGGCATCTCGGAGGGGGCGGTCACCCGCTGCGACGACCCGACCGTCGCGACCCGCAGCTACGCGAGCCGGGACGGGGACTGCGATGACCTCGATCCGCTCGTCCACCCTGGCGCGACCGAGATCTGCGACGAGGCCAACGTCGACGAGGACTGCAGCGGTGCAGCGGACGACGACGACCCCGGTGTCGACCCCACGACCCAGACCGCCTGGCACGTCGATGCAGATGGGGACGGCTACGGCGATGCCGACGCGCCGCCGGTGCTTCGCTGCGATGGTGCGGAGGGCAGCTACGTCGACAACGATCGAGACTGCGATGACGCCCATGCATCCGCGTTTCCGGGGGCCGTCGAGGTGTGCAACGGCATCGACGACGACTGCGATGGACTGGACGAGGACGCTGGGCTGGTCTCGCACGAGGCTCCGGATGGGACCTTCACCGACCGCACCGCGGAGTTCTCGGCGCCAACCGGCTTTGCGGCGGTGGTGACGGAGTGGCCGGAAGGCACGACCCACGTGTGCGAGGGGAGGTGGCCCCTGCAGCTCCGGGTCGGCCCGGAGGACGCCGCGGTGGTGCTCGTGGGGCACGAGGGCGCCGGACCGGTCGAGCTCAACGCCATGGGCGGGCGGGCGATCGAGGCGTTCGAGACGGACATCTCGCTCAGCGGGGTCACCGTGATGGGCGCCAACGGGACGTGGCCGCTCTGGCACGTGGAGCAGGCGAAGCTGCGCTTCGAGGATGTTCGCGTCGAGAGGTCGTATGCGTCGAGTGGGGATCTGACGCGCTCCTACCGCGACGCCGAGATCGAGTTCGTAGACGTGGACTTCGACAACACCCGCGGAAGGCTCGACATCTACGGCACGTGGACCGGAGGGTCGTACCGCAACGCGACCGGCTCGCTGGGCGTCCACGGCGGGCTGTCGGACGTGGAGATCATCGACAGCATCGCCACGACGGGCTCGCCGATGGTGGACCTGCGAAGTGGTGACCTCGAGGACGTGACCCTTGCGGGCAACTTCGCGTCGGAGTCCATCGTCCACGTGGCTGGGGACGCACGCCTCACGAACCTCGTCATCAAGGAGAACACGATCTTCGACGCCCGGTTCTACGGCGGGCCGCTGTACCTGCAGGGTGGGGACGTCACCATCACGGGGGGCGAGATCACCGACAACGACGACCGAACAGGCGACGGCGCGATCACGGTCCTGTCGACCTCGAGCCTCGCAGGCACGACGCTGGTCCTCTCCGGGGTGAACGTCTCCGGCAATCCCAGGGACGAGCTCCTGCTGATCACGCTCGGTCCGAAGTTCGCCACGGAGGCGCTCAGCTCCAGCTCGACGCTGACCTGTACGCGAGCCAAGGACGCCGGCTCGTTCACCTGCAAGTAGGCGGTGATCACCGGGGAGGCCGGGCGCTACCTCCGGTAGCGAACCGTCACGCGACCCCCCGGCGGACCGCGACGAGGATGCCGTCGTCGACCGGGACCTGCAGGCAGGCGTAGCCTCCGGAGGGGTCGGACAGGCGCGCGACCAGCGGGGCGAGATCGGCTCGGAACAGCGACACGTCGTCCATGACCACCAGCGCGCCGGGACGCAGGTGGGGCTCGACCAGGTCGAGGATCTCGAGGGCGAGGTCGGGGAAGCCGTCGACGAGGAACAGGTCGATGGGCTCGTCCAGCTGGGCGAGGGTCTCGCGGGCGTCCCCCTCCCGGATGTCGACGAACTCGGTCAGGCCGGCCTCCTCCAGGTGGGCGCGGGCGGCGGCGACCTTGGCGGGCACCAGCTCGGAGCCGATGACCAGGCCCCCGCCGTTGTCGCGCACGGCGCTCGCCAGGTAGATGGTCGAGAGGCCAAACGACGTTCCGAACTCCACGATCCGCGTGGCGCGGCTCGCGCGGGCGAGCAGGTAGAGCATGGCGCCGCAGTCCGGACCGACCGGGATCACCTTGTCGTCGAAGCGATCGCGGCTGGCGGGATCGAAGCGCAACCCGCGGCCGAGGAGCAGGGAGGGGAGCTGGGTCGCGTACATCCACGCGAGTGCCGGCTTCTCGTGGCGGGCCTGTGCGTGGAGCCGCTCGATCACGTCGTCAGCGAGCGGGTCGATGGGAAAGGGCATGACCGACATCGGGGCACCTCCAGGAGCGCGTGGGGTGCTTCCTGGATAGGTTCGCGCCCGAAATGCATCACGTGCAATATCCGAACAGAAGGATTCAGGAACTTGGAATCCGTAGACCTCGGCTTGATTCCGTCGCTGGAGAAGCTGCTTCGAACCGCTAGTGTGAGCGAGGCGGCTCGCGAGGCCGGCCTGAGCCCGCCCGCCATGAGCCGGGTGCTCAAGCGCCTGCGGGAGCAGCTCGGGGATCCGCTCCTGGTCCGCGCCGGTCACCACATGGTGCTCACGCCGCGCGGGGAGGCCCTGCGAGACGCGCTCCCCGGCGCCCTGGCTCGCCTCGAGGGCGTGCTCTCCGCCACCACCGGCCGCCCGCGACTGGACCGACCCTTCGTGATCCGCACCGGGTCCGGGCTGCCCGCGGCCATGGGACCCGCGCTGCTCCGCATGCTCACCGAGCGCGTCGACGACGCCGCGGTGGTCTTCGTCGCGGAAGGGGACGAGGACGTCGCGGACCTGCGCAGCGGGCAGGTCCACCTCGATCTTGGCGTGCAGGACCACCTCGGCCCCGAGATCCTCACCCGACGGCTGCTCACCGACCGCATGGTCGGCCTCGTGCGGACCGGCCTCGACGTCGATCCCACCGACCTCGACACCTGGTGCGCCCTGCCCCACGTGGCGGTGTCGCGCCGCGGGCTCGCCTGGGGGCCGGCGGACGAGGCCCTCGCCGAGCTCGGCCGCAGCCGCCGCGTGCCCGTCGTGCTGGCGAGCGTCGCCGATGCCGGCTGGTTCGCGGCCTCCGGGGAGTACCTCGCCATGGCGCCCTCCGGCCTCGCCGCGCCACTGTGCCAGACCCTGCCGCTGCGCCCGTTCGAGATCCCAGTCCCGCTGCCGCCGATGCACCTGGACGCCGCGTGGCACCCGCGGTTCCAGGATGATCCGGCGCATCGTGCGCTTAGGAACTGCATCTTCGAGTTGGCGGGGGCTGTTGGGGGGCGCGGGGTCGCGGTGGGCGAGCCTCACCACTGATCACGATTTCCACGATCTCCCCCTTCGCGCGTCAGCACGGCCTGGAGGTCCGATGGACGTTCGAATCCTGGTGCCGATCCTCGCGCTGCTCGGGTGCGCGGATGCGCCGCCGCCCGAGGCCCCGCCGCCGGAGCCTCCGGTCGACGCCGACCAGGACGGCTTCGACGTCGAGTCGGACTGCGACGACGCCAACCCCCGGGTGTTCCCGGGAGCCGAGGAGCGCTGCAACGGGGTCGACGACGACTGCGACGGCACGGTCGACGTGGGCGCGGTGGACGCGGTGGACTGGTTCGCGGACGCCGACGAGGATGGCTTTGGCGCGGGCGAGGTGGTGCGCACGGCCTGCGACGCCGAGGCAGGCTTCTCCCTGGTCGACACCGACTGCGACGACCACGACCCGGACGTCTCTCCGGGGCACGAGGAGGTCAGCCGCTGTGATGGCCGCGACCAGGACTGCGACGGAGCGCCCGAGGGCCGGGTCTGGACCGACGAGGCGGCCTGGGACTCGCTGACCCGCGCGGTGGTGGAGAGCGAGCCGATGACCCCGCTCTTCGTGTGCGAGGGCGAGCACTGGCTGGTCGGCACGATGGGCGACCTCGACCTGCGAGGGGTCGGTGCCGAGGCCGTGGTGGTGGACGTCGTCGGCGCGGCGCTGTCCGGAGACCTGCGCCTGTCCGGCATGCGGGTCCTGGACTCCGGGCGGGAGGTCGCGCTGCAGGGCACGTTCGGCGAGCTGCAGCTGAAGGGGGTGATCCTCGACGGCAAGGGCGGCGAGGGCCCCGATGTGGTCGATGCCTCGGCGGATCGCGTGGTCTGGGATGACGTGACCGTGCTCGGCACCGGCGACGGGCGGGGCGTCGGCAACGTGGTCCTGACTCCGGGAGGGGTGGCCGAGCTGCGCGAGCTGCGCGTCGTCGACGTCGGCTTCCTCTTCCTGACCGGAGGCTCGTCGGTCGTCGTGGACGGGCTGACCATGGAGGACAGCCACGTCACCGTGGCCCGGGCGGGGGAGCCCCTGGCCGTGGACCTGCGCGAGGTCGCCATCGTCGCCAGCCGACCGACCCCGCTCCAGCTCAGCGTCGTCTCGCTCGAGGGCGCCGTGGACATCGAGGGCGTCGAGAAGTCTGGCGGGGGCCAGGCCGCGGTCCGGGTCACGGCCGGCGCGGCCCGGGTCTCCGACGTGCACGGGCGTGAGGGCCTGCTGTCGGTGCTGGTGAGCCGGTCCACGAACGCGGTGCTGCAGGAGGCGGACGGCCTGACCGAGGTCGAGCTGCGCTCCGACGGCGACGCGTCGATCTGGGGGGTGCAGGCCCAGGAGCTGCGCGCGTTCGCCGAGGCGGACATCGCGATCGATCAGCTCACCGTGGACGATCTCTGGACCATCTCGCAGCAGGCGACCGAGGTCGACAACGCGACGCTGGGCCGGGACGCCAAGCTCGCGGGCGGATCGTCGGTACGCATCCGGCACGCGACCAGCTCTGGCTCGCTCCGGGTCGGGGCGGGTGCACTGGCCTTCGTCGATGAGTTCGAGGGCACGACCCTGGCCGCGATCGAGGCCTACCAGGTCGAGCTGCACGACATCACCATGGCGCGGCCGGGGACCCTGGGCGGCGACCTGTACGTCCGCGCCAGCAGCCGGTTCGTCGGCACGGACATCACGATCGACGCGGGCAACGACTACGGCCTGTACGTCTGGGGGAGCGGAGGACCGCTCACGGGCGGCGTGGAGAACCTCGAGATCACGTCGGCCGGGGACAAGGGGCTGTGGGTGCAGGCCTACGAGGCCAAGGGCTTCACGGTCGACGAGTCCGACATCGATGTGCCAGGAGGAACGCCGCTGATCCTGGAGGGGCCGGGTACGTGGGAGGTCGTCGGCGGCCTGCTCCAGGGGGCGGGTCCGATCCGCCTGGACGGCGTCGACTCGGTGCGCTTCGATGCCGTGGACCACAGCATCGGTGCGCCGGACTGCGCGGTCCTCATGGACGGCTGCCACGACGTGGCCAGCCCGGCGAGCGTCACCTGCGCGGACGGGCGCTGCGAGTAGGTCCCTGACGGCGTGAGATTTTCTGGCGGGTCCCCGCGACGCTTTGCGTCTTGGGGGGTGGCGGCCTCTGCCGCCGCTCCCAGCCCTCCTCGGAGTCGCCATGCCCAGTCTGTTGAAGAAGGCGAAGAAGTTCTACAAGAAGCACCTGCGCGGCGGGGGGCACGGCCAGCAGCAGGCGGTGCAGCAGCCCCAGCCGGCGGTCGACCTGGCGGACATGGCCGCCGACAGCGAGGCCAGCGAGGAGCTGTCCACCCTTCGGTCCTTCGAGACCCTCGACGCCGAGTCCGACAGCGAGCTCGACGAGGGGCTGTTCGACGACCTGGCCCCGTCGTCTGCCGAGGAGACCTGGGACACCGCGGCCCCGCAGGGTGGCGAGCGCGGGTCCTGGCTCGCGGGGGCCCGCGCCGCGGCACGGCCCAAGTACGACCAGCTGGCCTCGATCGGCGACCGCTACGTGGGCGAGCACGACGAGGCGGGCTGGCGCTACGCCGGCGGGGAGCGCCCCAACGCGTTCAGCAAGATCATGACCACGGCCTTCGACGACGCGGATCGCGACGCGCACCGGATCGAGGTCGACGACGAGGGCCGCCTGATGCAGGGCGGGGCGGCCCTGGACACGTCGGGGGGTCGGGGAGGACGCCACGACTCCGAGGCGGACTCCTACATCTTTGCGATGGGCGCCGACGGCGATCTGCAGGCGGCGGATCAGCTGGGCGAGCAGCGCCAGCGACGGGGGCGCACCATGGAGGCGATCCAGTGGAAGCAGGCGTTCGAGCAGGAACACGGGCGGGAGCCCACCGCGGAGGAGGTGGAGGCGGAGTGGGGCCGCGACGCGCTCGCCCTGCAGTGCATGCACCACTCGAGCTTCTTCGCCGGAGCGGACGTCGCGGGCGCCGGCGAGCTGAAGGTGGCGGACGGGCGGGTCAAGCACATCACGCCCAACAGCGGCCACTACCAGCCCGGCCTGGAGCAGACGACGAATGTCGCCAACGAGCTCGCCGGGCGGGGCGCGGACCTGACCAGCGCCATGGTCGACGTCTCGAGGCTCGACGCGCGGGGCAAGGCCCGGACCGACGCGCAGGGTCACCTGATCGGCGAGACGTTCCACTCTGGCGAGGTCCTGGCCGCCCAGGGCAACTACGGCGCCCTGATGGGCAAGAAGGACATGCTGGCAGAGCTGAAGCGGGTGTCGCCGGACCCGGGGGAGGACCTGGCGATGAGCGAGTTCGACGTCACCGAGGATCTGGAGCAGATGCACTTCGACCAGGGTGTCTCGTACGAAGAGTGCGAGCGGTACGCCCGGGATCACGGGTGGGAGCTGCTCTTCTTCGACGATCGCGAGTTCGCCCACGTCGAGCCGCTGGTCGGCGGGGCCAACATCGGTCGGTCCATCCTCGATCGGGTGGTCGGGGACCGGCCGTCGGTGACCCTGGAGCCGCGGGAGTTCGCGCCGACGGTCGGGCGGGTCGTGGAGTCGGCCCCGCAAGAGGAGCCGGCGTCCGGGTACAGCGCCTACAGCGGGTATACCGGGTACACGGGCTACACCGGGTAGGGCGGCTCGGCGCCTAGCCGTGAGCCTGCACGAAATCTGCACGGACTCTGCGGCCGACTTGTGCAGCGACTGCGTCGGGCACGCAATCCTCGTCGATAGGTGGATCGGGACTGAACGGAGGTCCCATGTCCCCATCCGCCGCCCCGGCGACCATCGAGCGCCTCGGGCCGGACGTCGTCGCTGACCCGGTCGCCGAGCCCGAGGGCGCCCCGGAACCCAGCGCGGTCGTCGACGAGCCTGCGGGCCTCGCCGAGGCGAAGGCGCTGCTGAGGTTCGTCTTCGGTCGCCGCGAGCTCGACCTGTCCGGCCCCACGCCCGCGCGTCTGGCCCTGGGCAGCCTCGGATTTGCGACGTCGTTTGGCGCCGCCGCCCTGTCCCTGCCGCTCGAGCACGCGCCGTCCGTCGCCGCCGCGGGCCTCGTCGCAGCCCTCGGCACGGCCATCCTGACCGGCCCGGCGCTGCTGATCCTGCACCAGTTCCTTGGGCTGCTGGCCCGCCCGATCGACCTGCTCGCGGCGTTGTCCCGAGGCTTTGCCGATGCGGGCCAGATCGCGCTGGGGGTGACGCCCTTCCTGTTGCTGCTGTCGCTCACGAGCCGCCTGGGCCTGCCCGCCCTGCTCGTCTGCTGCGCCGGCCTGGGGGGCCTGACCCTCGCGCTCACCCATCGCCGCCTCATCCGCCTCGAGTCCCGCCACCCCGACGCCGGCCTGCGCCAGCAGCTGCTCATGTTCGCCCTCGCCACCGCGTGGGGCGGCCTCGCGGCGCTGATCTCCGGGCGCCTCGCGCTCGGCCTGCTCCTTCCCGCCATCACCTCCTGAGGTCGCCATGTCCCAGCTGCTCACCCTCGTCACCCGGGTCCTGCGCGAGCCCCGAGATCTCATCGCCGACAGCGACACCGCCGAAGGGGTCGCCCGGCTCGCCCTGCCCACGCTGCTGGTCGCCGCGGTCGGCGCCGCCCTGCTCGGCGCGGTCTGTGGGAGCTACCGGGGCGGCATCCAGATCGCCTTCGCCGCGGTCAAGATGCCGGCGCTGTTCCTGGTGCCGCTCCTGGTCGCCCTGCCCGCGGTGCACGCGCTCTACGCCGCCTGCGGGGTGCGGGTCACCTGGTCGCGCCTGTCCGCCGCAGCCCTCGTCGGGGTCGCCCGGACCGGCGTGCTCGCCGCCGCGATGAGCCCGGTCCTGTGGCTCTACTACAGTGTGCACCCTGGATACCATCGCTCGGTCCTGGTCTTTGCGCTGGCCGTGGTGCTGGTCGGGCTGCCCGGGCTGGTCACCCTCGTCCGCGCCCTGCCCGCTGGCGGCGCCCTGCGCCTCGCCGCGACCCTGGGCTCGATCCTCATCATCGGCACGTCCATGGCCCAGTCCGGCTGGCTGCTCCGACCCTTCGTCGCCCGCCCGACCGTCGAGGTCGCCTTCCTGCGGCCCGTCGAGGAGGACATCGTCAGCGCGCTGGTCTACACGAACCTCTCCGCGGTCGACCACTACCCCGGCTGGGACGCCCGCTCCGACGGCGCGATCGGCAACTGGAGCGAGGAATGACCGGCACGACCTCCAGCCTGGTGGTCATCGGCGCCTACCTGGTCGCCGGGATCGTCGTGGCCGCGCTGCTCGCGAGGCAGGGGCAGGCGCCGGGCACTGCGCTCGCCGCGGTGGTGGTCTGGCCCTTCCTGCTTCCCACCCTGGCGGCCCGCCCGGCGACGTCCCCGCCGCGCCAGGGTCCGTGCGCCGGCCGGATCGACCGGGTGTTCGACGCCCTGCTGCAGACCCTCGAGGATCCGGCCAGCGACGAGGTCCCCTGGGCCAGCCAGGCGCTCGCCCTGCGCGATGCCCTGCACCTGGCGGACGCGCGGATCGCCTTCGTCGACCGGGTGCTCGCCGACGCGGATCCCCAGGATGAAGGCGGCACCGCGGGCAGCCTGCGCGCGGCTCGGGCCCACGCCGCCGAAGAGATCGAGTCGGTGCTGGTCGCGGTCAGCCAGCTGCGCCTGCAGGTCGGCCTGCTCGCCCTCGCCGGGGACGCCCTGCCGGTCGCGGCCCAGCTGGACGCGCTGATGGGCCGGGCGACCGCACTGCTGGAAGTGAGCGAGGCGAGCTATGAACAGGCCTCAGCCTGAGGTTTCCGTGCAGCCTGCGAGCATCCTCGTCGTCGACGACGACCCCAGCCTGCGCGAGGTCGTGCGCTACGCCCTGTCCCGCGACGGCCACGCGGTGCACGAGGCCGCAGACGGGGTCGAGGGCCTGCGGATCTTCCGCGACAAACGCCCGGATCTCATCGTGCTCGACGTGCTGATGCCCGAGATGGACGGCCTCGCGATGTGCCGCGCGGTCCGGGCCGAGTCGGCGGTGCCGATCATCTTCCTGTCGACCCGCGGCGAGGAGCTCGACCGGGTGCTCGGCCTCGACATGGGCGGCGACGACTACCTGCCCAAGCCCTTCTCCACCCGCGAGCTCGCCACCCGGGTCCGCGCCGTGCTCCGGCGGACCCGCGGCGCGCCCGGTCCCGAGGCCCCCCGGCTCGGTCGCCTGCGCATGGACGTCGAGGCCCACCGCTGCTTCGTCGACGAGGTCGAGGTGCACCTGACCCTCACCGAGTTCCGCCTGCTCGCCGTGCTGCTCGCCAGCCCCGGCCGGGTCTTCACCCGCGAGGCCCTGACCGCCCGCGCCTACCCCGGCGACCACCACGTCTCCGGCCGCACGGTCGACTCGCACATCCGGCGGATCCGCGCCAAGCTCCAGGAGCACGGCGTGGACGGGGTCGAGACCGTGCATGGCCTCGGCTTCCGGGCGTCGGTCCCCTGATGCGCCTGGTCCTGCCCCTGCGCCTCTGGCTCGCGTTCTCCCATGCCTTCGTGCTCGCCCTGCCGCTGATCGCCGTGCTGGGCACGGGCGCGCTGGCCTGGGATCTGCGGCGGCAGACGGCCAACGGCATCCAGGACCAGGGCAGCATCGTCGCGGAGCTGGTGCGCGACCGGCTGGCGCGGGATCCGGAGGCCGGGCTGGCAGGGGCGACCCGGGACCTCTCGCCGATCCTCGCCCGGCTGCGCGACCAGACCCTGGCCGGCTTTCGTGTATTGGACGACCATGGCGTCGTGCTGGCCAGCTCGGGGGACAGCGACACCACCGATCTGTCGGCCGAGCCCGAGGTGGTCCGGGCCCTCGCAGGGGAGGTGGGCGTGGTGGCGCGTCCGCGGGAGCCGGCGCGGGTGTACCGCCTGAGCGGGCCCGGGCGCGCGGCGTCGATCCGCCTCTTCGTCGCCGTGCCCATCGAGGTCGACGGGCAGGTGATCGGCGCGGTCGTCGTCAACCGCACCCCCCGTGAGGAGGTCCAGGCGCTCTTCCAGATGGCGCCGCGGCTGTGGATCGGCGCCCTGCTGGCGGTGCTCGCGACGGTCGGGCTCGGCCTGCTCGCCGGGCACCTCTTCAGTCGGAGTCTGGTCCGAATGGCAGGTACATCCAAGCGGATCGCCGACGGATCGATCGCCGGCACCGCACTCATGGACCGGCCGAGTCGCTCCCACGTGCGCGAGACCCGCGATCTGGCCGTCGCCGTCAGCCACATGGCCGAGCGGCTGCAGGTCCGCCTGGGCTACATCCGTGAGTTCGCCGGCAACGTGTCCCACGAGTTCAAGACGCCCCTGTCGACCCTGCGGGGCACGATCGAGCTGCTCTCCGACGACCCCGACATCCCGCCCGAGCAGCGGGAGCGCTTCCTCGCCAACGCCGCCGCGGAGGTCGACCGCATGGGCCGGCTCGTCGACGGGCTGCTCGCGCTCGCCCGGGCGGAGGAGCGCGTCGACCACGCCCCGGTGGATCTGGACGCCCTGGTGCGCCGAGTCGCGGATCGCCATCGGGGGGTGGTGGTGCAGGGCGAGGCGGGCTCGGTGGTCGGCAACGCCGAGCAGC
>CALATR010000516.1 GCA_937891875.1 uncultured Pseudomonadota bacterium
AGCAACGCGACTCCCCGCCTGCGGCTCCCGCCCCGCCACTCCCTCCGCCCGACCTCCGTGCCGACCCCGCAACATCCATCGCCTCGCCCCTCCCCACCGGCTACGACGCTCGGCCTGGAGGCGGCGTGGCGGACGACGCGTACAAGCAGGCTGGGGTCGACATCGACGCTGGCGAGGCCCTGGTCGAGCGCATCAAGCCCCTGGCCAAGGCCACTGCCCGCGAGGGCGTGGTCGGCGGGATCGGTGGCTTCGGCGGCCTGTTCTCCCTGATGGGGCGCTACCGGGATCCCGTGCTCGTCAGCGGGACCGACGGCGTGGGCACCAAGCTCCTGCTCGCCCAGAAGCTGGGCCGGCACGACACCATCGGCATCGACCTCGTCGCCATGTGCGTCAACGACATCATCGTCACCGGCGCAGAGCCCTTGTTCTTCCTCGACTACTTCGCCACCGGCAAGCTCTCCGTCGACGAGGCCACCGACGTCGTCGCGGGTATCGCCGAGGGGTGCCGCCAGGCCGGCTGCGCGCTGCTGGGCGGGGAGACCGCGGAGATGCCCGGCCTGTACGCCCCCGGCCACTACGACCTCGCCGGCTTCGCGGTGGGTGCGGTCGAGCGCGACGCCATCCTCGACGGCAGCGCTGTGCGCCCGGGCGACGCGATCATCGGCCTGCCCAGCTCGGGCGTGCACAGCAACGGCTACAGCCTCGTGCGCAAGGTGCTGGTCGACCCCGGCCGCCTCCCCCTCGACGCGGATCCGGGCGGACTCGGCATGACGCTCGGCGACGCGCTCATCGCGCCCACGGTCATCTACGTCAAGGCTGTGCAGCAGCTCATCACCGAGCACGGGGCCCACGCGGCGGCCCACATCACGGGCGGCGGCATCCCCGGCAACCTGCCCCGCTGCCTGCCCGACGGCCTCGGTGCCCGCCTCGATCGCGCCACCTGGACCGAGCCCCCGCTGTTCGACCTGCTCCGCCGCGAGGGCGAGCTGACCGAGCGCGACCTCGACCGCACGTTCAATCGCGGCCTCGGCATGTGCGTTCTAGTGCCCGCGGATCGGGCCCAGGCGGCAGCGGGTGCGGTCGGCGGCAGCATCGTCGGCGAGGTCACTTCCGGCGCGGGCGTCTCCTTCGCCTGATCGGCTCCGCCTCCACCTCATCGGCGGAGACCGGGCGTTCCTCCGGCGGAGTCCACGGATCCTGCTGCGCGCGGCAGTCCAGCAGGTGCACGACGGAGGCGTCGTCCGGGCTCGGCTCGGCACCGCCGGGGATCTCGAGGCCGTAGGCGACCTGCCCGCTCCACCACCCTGGGGCCGGGAGGTCGAAGAGGGCGTCCAGCCGAGGCTCCATCCGCCGACCTGCCGCGTCCACCCGGAACGCCACCCGCTCGCCCGACGCGTCGAGGTCATTGGCGCCGCAGACGGGCACGGCAGGCCCCACCCCGGGCTCGAGGGCGCCGTCGAAGATCGGGAGCCGCACCGGGCGCTCCTCGTATGGACGGTGCCATCGGGCCCCACGTCGACCAGCCGCCACTCTCCCCCGGCCACGGGCATCAGCATCCGAAGCGCGCCTCCCGGCACGGTCGGTGACACGATCGGCATTCGCGCGTAGCCGTAGCTGTCTCGCCCGACCGAACCGACCCGCACCTCGCGGATCGGCGCGCAGGCGTCCGCCTGGAGATGGCGCAGCTGGGGTCGAGGCAGGGGCGGGCTCCGCCAAGGCGGGGCTGGCGGTGCAGGCAGCGCGCGGGCGGGCGCCTCGTAGCGGCAGGACCCCCTGGGACAGCTCTCCGGTGGGGCCGGCACGCTGCCCTCGACCAGGGCGGCCAGCGCCGCTCGAACCGCATCCTCCTCCGCCGAGCCCTCCTTGGAACCCGACGAGAGAAATGCTCTCAAGGACTTTTTCGCAGCATCCACCCCTCGGGTCTGCCGCAGGTGCTCCCGGTCCCGCCACGCCGCGCCGAACGCCAGCCAGGCCTCGGCGAGCGCCTGCTCCTCCGGGCTCCACGCGCTCGGTCGATCGAGCCGCTCCAGCACCCGGGTGAGTCGCCGCCAGGCATGTGCCGGGTACGCATCCGAGGTGAACAGCGCCACCCGCAGCTCCGAGACCAGCCGAGCCGCCAGCGCCTCCGAGGTCCCCGAGTCCACCAGCTGCCCCTCCAGCTCGAAGAAGTCCCACCGCTCGTTGAAGTCCATCGCGTCGGCGAGGGCTTCGTAGAGGCCACGGAGTGCGGGGAGCTCGACGTGCCCCTCGCAGCCCGGACGCGCGCCGCAGCCAGGGGCGCAGCGGAGATGCTGGAACTCGCGCAGGCCCCGGAGGCGCTCGCTCTTGCCGAACACCGCCGTCAGCACCCTGCCCTCGATGACCATCCAGGAGTTGAAGGGCTGCGCGGTGTCGAGCGGGGGATCGGGGGGCGCGAGAGGTGTCCACTGCACGCCGTGGTCCTTGGCCTCGGCCGCGAGGCGATCGTCGAAGCTGCGGAAGGTGACGCCCCGGACCGGTGGTGGTGTCGCGATACGCGGGGGGCCGGCGTGATCCCGCGCGGCGATGAGTCCGCGTCTCACGCACGCGTCGGGGAGCGAGACCTCGGGGCACGATGCGTCCGCGATCAGCCGCTCCAGCTCCGAGTTCCGTGCCCGCATCCGGGCCCGAGGGTCCGGCAGCAGGCTCACTTCCTCGATCGCGCGGCTCTGCGTGGCCAGCTCCCACTGCATGAGGTCGCAGGTCAGCTCGGTGTCGGCCCCAGGATCGGCCCCCGCGAGTGCGGTCAGCGTGAGCAACCATCCGAACACGAGCTCCCCCCAATCGTCGCAGGACCACCCTGGCAGGACCGGCTAGCCACCCGGCATGACTCGCTCCACCCACAAGATCCCCATCGGCGTGCTGATCAGCGGATCGGGCACGAACCTGCAGGCGCTGATCGACGCCTGCGCCGATCCGGCGTTCCCCGCCGAGATCGCGGTCGTCATCTCCAACCGGCGCCACGCGTTCGGCCTGGAGCGCGCCCGCAAGGCTGGCATCCCCGCGGTCTGGCTGTGGCACAAGCCACACCCCAGCCGTGAGGCCTATGACGCCGTGCTGGTCGACACCCTGCGTGCCCACGGGGTGCAGTGGGTGTGCATGGCGGGCTTCATGCGCATCATCACCCGGGTGCTGATCGACGCGTACGCCGGGAAGATGCTGAACATCCACCCGGCACTGCTCCCGGCCTTCCCCGGGGTCGACGGTCCGGGCCAGGCGCTCGACCACGGCGCCCAGGTCGCCGGCTGCACCGTACACATCGTCACCGAGGGCGTCGACGCCGGCCCCATCCTGGTTCAGGCCGCCGTGCCGGTGCTCGCGGACGACGATCGCGACGCGCTCGCCGCGCGGATCCTCACCCAGGAGCACCGCATCTTCCCCCTCGCCCTGCGCTGGGCCGCCGAGGGCCGCATCCGCGTCGACGGCGATCGCGCCCACGTCGACCTCCTCCCGGGCGAGCGCCGCAGCTTCCTGGTGGACGCATGAGCACCGACACCCTGCACAGCGTCGACTCCGTGCTCAACGCGCTCGACGTGCCCGTCTCCACCCACGCGCCGCGCTTCCTGGTGCTCTACGGCTCGCTCCGCCCCGAGAGCTACAGCCGCAAGGCCGCGCTCCTCGCCGCAAGCCTGCTCGAGTCCTGGGGTGCCGAGGTCCGGGTCTTCGATCCACACGACCTGCCCGTGTTCGACCGCGCCTCCTACGATCACCCCCAGGTGCAGATCCTCCGCGATCTCGCCACCTGGAGCGAGGGTATGGTCTGGTCGTGCCCCGAGATCCACGGGTCGATGTGCGGCACCTTCAAGAACCAGATCGACTGGATTCCGCTGAAGACCGGCGCGGTCCGCCCCACCCAGGGCAAGACCCTCGCGCTCATGCAGGTGACCGGCGGATCCCAGAGCTACAACGTCGTCAACCAGATGCGCGTGCTCGGTCGCTGGATGCGCATGGTCACCATCCCCAACCAGTCCAGCGTGCCCAAGGCCTGGCAGGAGTTCGACGAGCATGGCGTCATGCGCGACAGCGCGTACAAGGAGCGCATCGTCGACGTCATGGAGGAGCTCTTCCGCTTCACCCTGCTCCTGCGCGACCGCTCCGACGTGCTCACCACCCGCTTCTCCGAACAGAAGAGCCTCGCCGAGACCGGGGCCTTGCAGAAGGCTCAAGGCGTCTGAGCCCGCGGGTGCCCGGGCGCGCTAGACTCCTCATCCAACCGACGAGCCAGGAGTGCCGATGGACCGGCTGATGCAGGGCGTGGACGAGGACAGCGGGCAGCCGTTCGTGCTCTTCGGCAAGGTGAAGGTGCAGACGATCTCCGACGGCTGGAAGGTCGTCGACGAGCGCGACGGCTCGGTCAAGATCTTCACGGACCGGGAGCAGGCGCTGCACGCAGCCGGCGTCCCGGACGAGATCATCGCCGCCGCCCCCCTCGCCCCGGAGAAGCCCTTCGTGAAGGTCCGCGGCTTCATCTCGACAGTGGAGGCGCAGGCGCTGGAGGCGAAGGCGGAGAAGCTGGGGCTGTCGACGGAAGCGGCGGTTCGACGCGCGATTGCAGCGTGGCTGGTGGAGTAGGAACGTCGCGGAGCCGCGGGGAGTGGCGGGTGCCGATCCCTCGCGGGAGGTCGCGTTGCTGCGGGCGAGGGAGTGGAGGCTCGGTCTCCAGTCTCCAGTCTCCAGTCTCCAGTCTCCAGTCCTACGGCAGCGGACCCACCCTGTGCGTCACGGTGCAGTCCCTGACTGAAGCCACCGCGTACAAGCAACCCGCACGAATCCCAGAGCTGTTGGAACTGCGGCCACAGCTCTGCGCCCGGACCTCTCCCCAGCCGGCCGAAGCTGGAGACTGGGGACTGGAGACCGGGCAGAGGCATCCCCTGTTCGCCAAAATCCAGCTCAAAGCCCTACTTGCTCCGAACTTCCTGCTGCCGCTCCACGCTCTCCACGCCCTTCACCCGCTTCAGGTTCGCGCTGAGCTGGTTCATCTCCTCGATGTCGTGCAGCGAGAGCGTCAGCGTGCACAGCGATCGGTCGTCCCCCAGCGGGCGCGCCTCCACGCGGGAGATGTTCACGTGCGCCTGCTCGCACACCTTGCTGATGTCCGCGAGCATGCCGGGGCGATCGTCGCAGACGATGCGGACCTCCGACGTGTGCTTGCCCTCGTGCTGGCGGTCCCACTGCACGGCGATGCGGCGCTCGGGGTCCTGGCGCTTGAGCTGCACGCAGTCGAGCTTGTGCACCGTGATGCCGCGGCCACGGGTGATGAAGCCGGCGATCGGCTCGCCGGGCAGCGGCTGGCAGCAGCGGGCGAAGTGCACGAGCACCCCGTCCTCTCCGCTGATCAGGACCGGGTTCTCGGCGCGTCGGCCCCAGCGGCCGAACACGGACGCGAGGCCGGTCTGGGCCTCCTGCTTGCTCTTCCAGGCCCCCTCGGGGAGCAGCGACTTGGCGATGTGCGACAGGCCGATGTGGCCGCGCGCCACGTCGAGGAACAGGGCGTCGACGTCCTCGCTGCCCTCCTCGGAGACGACTTCTGCGAGCCGGCCCTCGCTCTTGACCTTCGACAGCGAGCTGCCCAGGCGCTTGAGCTCCGCCTCGACCATGTCCTTGCCCAGGCGCACGCCCAGGTCGCGCTCTTCCTGGCGTAGGAAGCGGCGGATCTTGTGGATGGCCCGGCCGGTCTTGGCGATCTTGAGCCAGCCGCGGTTGGGGCGCTGGTTCTTGCTGGTGAGGATCTCGACCGAGTCGCCCGTGCGCAGCTCGTAGCGCAGGGGCACCATGCGGCCGTTGACCCGCGCGCCGGTGCAGCGCTCGCCGATCTCGGTGTGCACGGCGTAGGCGAAGTCGAGCGCGGTGGCGCCGGCGGGGAAGGTGCGGATGTCGCCGTTGGGCGTGAAGACGAAGACCTCGTCCGCGTAGAACTCGAACTTGAGCGCCTCCATGAAGTCCGACGCGTCGTCGCACTCCTGAGCATGCTCGAAGAGATCGCGGATTCGGCTGATCTTGGCGACGTCGTCCCGGGACAGGGCGAGGCGACCTTCCTTGTACCGCCAGTGCGCGGCGATGCCCTCCTCGTTGATCCGGTGCATGGTCTCGGTCCGGATCTGCACTTCCATCCGGCCTTCCGGGCCAGCCACCGTGGTGTGCAGCGACTGGTAGCCGTTGGGCTTGGGCCGGGCGATGTAGTCCTTGATCCGGTCGGGCACGGGCGGAAAGTAGCTGTGGATGAGACCGAGGCTGGCGTAGCACTGGCCGACGTCCTTCACGATGACCCGGAAGGCGATGATGTCGTGCACGTCCTCGACGGCGAGACCTTGCGCCTCCATCTTGCGGTGGATGCTCCAGGGCATCTTCGCCCGCCCGCTGACGTCCGCCTGCACGTGATCGGCCGCGAGCCGGGCCTTCAGATCGGCGCTGATCCGGCTGATGGTGCGGTCCCGCTCCTCGTGGGTCGCGTCGAGGAAGTCGACGATCTCATCGTATTGTTCGGGGTGGAGCGCCCGGAAGCAGGTGTTCTCGAGCTCGTCCTTGATGCGCTTGATGCCCAGGCGGTTGGCGATGGGCACGAAGACGTCCATCGTCTCCTGGGCGATCTTGGCGCGCTTGTCGGGCTTGTGGCCGTCGATGGTCCGCAGGTTGTGGGTGCGATCGGCGAGCTTGACCAGGATGACCCGTAGATCCTGGCTCATCGCCAGCATCATCTTGCGGAAGTTCTCGGCGGCCAGCTCCTCGCTGGACCGGAACTTGAGCTTGCCGATCTTGGTGACGCCATCGACCAGGTTGGTGATGACCGGCCCCACCTGCGCCTCCATCTCGGCGGCGGTGATGGGGTTGTCCTCGAGCGCGTCATGGAGGAGCGCAGTCGCGATGGTGTCCGTGTCCATCCGCATCTCGGCCAGGATGCTGGCCACGGCGAGCGGATGGGTCAGGTAGGGCTCGCCGGTCTTGCGGGTCTGGCCGGCATGGGCCTTCGCAGAGAGGACATAGGCAGCCATGACCGACGTCAGATCGGCGTCGGGCGAGTAGCTGCGGATCGTGTCGACGATGTCGCCGATGGTGGCCGCGGGTTCGCTCACGGGCTCAGTGTACTCCGAGGTTCGTGCACCTTCCCACAGGTTGCTCACCCGGGGCTGTGCTTTCAACCCCCGCAGCATCAGGGTGCGTCCGACCCCTCACCCTCTGCCGTGCCTTCCAGGCTTTCCTTGCGCGCCGCCAGCCAGCCGCGCACCGTCCGCACGAGCCCGCCACGGTGGGCAGTGCGGGTCAACGCACCCAGCAGCACCCCCTGGAACACCTTGTGCGCGGTCCGCAGGTTGTCGTTGACCACGAGGTGGTCGAACTCGGCGACCGCCTCCAGCTGCCCAGCCACCTGGTCCATCCGCCGGGCGATGGTCTCTTCACTGTCGGTTCCGCGCCTGCGAAGCCTGTTCTCGAGCGTGATCAGGTCCGGAGGCAGGAGCAGGATGTGCACCGCCGGCATGCCCGACTCCCGCACCTGGCGGTGTCCGGCCACGTCGATGTCCAGCACGATCGAGCGGCCCGCCGCCAGCGACTCCTCCACCGGCGCCCGTAGCGTGCCATACCAGCGGTCGTAGACCCGGGCGTGCTCGAGGAAGGCGCCCTGGCCGACCAGTTCCTCGAAGCGGTCGTTCTCCAGGAAGTGGTAGTCGATGCCGTCGACCTCACCGGCCCGAGGGGCGCGGGTGGTGGCGGAGACCGAGAATCCGAGGTCCGGGATGACCTGCCGGGCGCGCTTGATGAGCGTGGACTTGCCGACGCCGGACGGGCCGGTGATCACGAACAGCACGCCGCGGTCCGGCCGCCGCCACCCCGTCAGCTCGCCAGCGTCCACCCGCTACTCCACGTTGGCGGACTGCTCGCGCATCCGCTCGAGCACGGACTTCATGTCCACCACCCGCTGGCTGACCGGGTGTTCCGCGGCCTTGGAGCCGATGGTGTTGACCTCGCGATGGAGCTCCTGCAGCAGGAACTCGAGGCGCCGTCCCACCGGCTCCTCCCCCCCGTCCAGCGCCTCGCGGAACTGGTCGCAGTGGGAGCGCAGGCGGGCGATCTCTTCGCTGACGTCGGCCTTGTCGGCCAGGACTGCCGCTTCCTGGGCGAGCCGTCCCGCGTCCACCCGGTCCCCGAGCAGGCGCTTGATCCGGCCGTCGAGCCGCGCATACAGCCGATCGTGGATGCCGTCACAGGCGAGCTCCACCTCCGCCGTGAGCCCGCGCAGCTCCGTGAGGTGACGGCGCAGGTCCTCGGCGAGGGCAGCCCCCTCGGCCTCGCGCATCTGGAGCATGTCCTCGATGGCCGCGGCGAGCGCCGTCTCGACGATGTCCCACTCGCGCATCACGTCGACCTCGGCCTCGGTGACGGTGAGCACCCCCGGCTGGGTCAGCACGAAAGAGAGCGAGGCCTGCTCCTTGGCGAGCGACGGCACCAGTGCCTTCAGCTCATCGAGCGCCTGCACGTACTGCCTGGCGAGCACGGGATCGACCTGCACGACCTGCGCCCCGTCCGTGACCGAGCGGCGCACGAAGCAGTCGACCCGTCCCCGGCGGAACGGATCCTTGAGCGCCTGGGTGACCCGCGGCTCCAGCGCCATGTACTCGCGGGGGCAGCGGACCTGCAGGTCTCGAAAGCGGTTGTTCACGCTCCGCAGCTCCACGAGGACGGTCACACCGCCACTCGAGGCCTCGCCGCGGCCGTAGCCGGTCATGGATCGCAGCATCGCGGCGCTGTAACGCAACGCCCGTCCTGCGCACGCGCCCTCCACAGGTCTGGCACACCTGCCCTCTGCGGACCCCGGGGAACTGCTCCCCGACCGCGTCAGCAGCGACCGGCCTGGCCGCCCGGACAGCTGTAGGTGCAGCTGCTCTGCTGGAAGGTCAGGGTGCACTGGGTGCTGCCCACGGTCAGCGTGCCCGAGCCGTCACCCGCATAGTCGACGTCGTAGGTCCACCGGTAGGTGCTGCCGTCGGTCTGGACCTCCGAATAGTCGACGCTCCGGGAGCCGTCGGTGTGGTTCTCGACGGTGCCGTCGCGGGTGATCGTGCCGCGACGAGTGAGGATGGTCTGCTCGAAGTCGGCAAGGGAGGTGCTGTCTCCCCAGTTGCCCGTGATCTCCGCGGAGTAGGTGCCCGACGCGTCGCTGCGGGTCGCGGTCTCCTCGAAGGTCAGGTCCAGGAAGCGGCGACCCTCGGTGTGGGTCTCCTGGCCGCCCGCGAACAGGTCCTGGGTGTAGGTGTAGGTCGAGCCCGAGTAGTCACCGACCTCGCTCTCCTCGCGCTCGCCGTTGATGGTCCAGTCGCGGACGCTGCGCTCCATGTGGCAGCCGGTGCGCTGAATCCGGAACTGCTGGCGGCGGGACTCGCCGAGCACGTCGGTGATGGTGCGCTCGCCGATGATGTCGAGGTCGCCGTCCCGGGCGGCGTAGCCGAAGCCCTGCACCTCCGCGCGGTCGATCCAGGACGCTCCGCCCCCGAGCTCGGTCCATGTGAAGTCGCCGGTGACGGTGTCATAGGTGCCGATCATCGAGGCGAGCAGCTCACCGCGCGGATCGTAGGAGAAGCTGCCGTCCTTGTCGCCCGCGTCGAGGTGGGCCGTCAGGTCCGGAGTCAGGGTCATCACCGGCGCTTCGCAGGCCGTGTCCGACTTCACGTAGCCAGAGGCACAGCCCGCGAGGGTCAGCGCAGCGATGCACAACGAGACGGCGCGCATGTCTCCTCCGGGGGGCCTTGTATTTGCCCCGGCACAGCGCCGCTGGCAAGCGACTCAACCCCTGCGCCACGGTGCCGATGGGGCAGCGCAAGGAGAACGGCATGACTCAGGACGACGTGGTCACCCTGCTGCGGGAGCTCTCGGCCTCGGGCGCGAGGGAGCTGCAGCTCAAGGTCCCCGCAAGGCCCCTGCTGCGGGAGGGCGGCCGGCTGCTGCCGACCCAGCACGCCGCGATGACCCCCGAGGCGATGCACCGCTTCGCCACGCACCTGCTGACCATCGCGCGGATCGAGATACCGCTGGGTCAGGTGCGCCACCGGGAGTTCAGCTTCGGCGTGCACAAGCTGGGTCGTTTCCACGCCACGATCTACCGGCAGCGCGGCACCCTGGCGATCTCCATCGCCAAGCTCGCCCTGCCCATCCCCACCCTGGAGGATCTCGGCCTGGACACCTCCATCGAGTCGGTCTTCGACCAGAACGGCCTGGTGCTGATCTGCGGCACGCGCGAGCGCGCGGCGGCCATGGCGTGCCTCATCGACCGCTACAACGCCGCCCACCGTGGGCTCGTCATCGTGGTCGAGGACCCGATGACCTACCTGCACCGCGACGGAACCGCGATCATCGCCCAGCGTGACGTGGGCACCGACGTGGACAACATGGCCGCTGGCGTGTGCGGTGCGGTGCGCCAGGGCGCCGACGTGATCGCCGCCGGTCACGTGAAGGACCGAGCCACCGCCGAGTCCGTGCTGCGCGCCGCCGAGGAGGAGTGCCTGGTCCTGGCCTGTGTGTCCGCCCCCGACGCGAGCCTCGCCGCCAGCTGGCTCCTGCGCCACTACGACAGCGATCGCGACATGGACGTCAAGGCGCGGGTCAAGCGCGTCCTGCGCGGGGTGCTGTGCGTGCCCGAGGAGGGTGCGGCCCGCTACGTCACCCGCCGTCCGAGCCTGCGAAAGGCGAGCTAGCGGTTCGCCGGGCCGCGCAGCGGGGCCCAAGAAACGCTAGAACGCCGAGATCATCCCGCAACGCGGGGCGACCGACGGGGCCGTAGCAAGACAAGCCTCGCGAATGTCGCCGCCATGAGAAACGCCGAAGGCGGATCGAGTGGGAGGAGGCGTCCTTCGCGTGGTTTGGCGCAGCGTTGGGCGGCCGGGGAGCCGACGACTCTCCGCACAGCCTCGCATGCGGGCCGTGCGCATACGCTGCTGGCGGTTCACCGGGCCTCGCTGCTACCGTGCGCCGGGAGGTTCGATGGTCGACGTGCGTACGGCAGCGCTGATCGTGGCGTTCGCCCTGACCGGGTGCGGAAAGAAGGGGCCGAAGTCCGCCACCGACGGGGCCGTCGACCTGGCCACCCGCGCAGGCGGCGACCCGGTCCAGCGACATCCGGCGTCCGACGCCTGCTTCACCACGCACGGCGGGCCGGACTGGGTGTTCTCCGGCGCCAATGACGTGGTCGACGGTGCTGGCGGCGCGTGGGGCTACGTGCACCAGGACGGCGAGCGCTGGCTGTCGGTCGGCGTGCTGCCCGCGTTTGCGGTGAAGAGCGCCGAGTTCATCGCCCGCGACATGATCGAGTCCCTCCCCGAGGGACGGGTGTACGACGCGTTCAGCCTCGACGTGTCCGGCCGGCCGGGCGGCGTGTGGGCGGCCGGGGTGCAGCTCGCCCACCAGGACAACCTGTATGGCAGCGACGCCACCTCTCGCCGGGCGCGCCTGCCCGCCAAGCAGCAGATCGGCGACGACCTGATCGCCACCCCTGCCGCGACCTGGGTCTTCCCGATGGAGGGCTACTTCCTCATCGGCCTGATCGTCTGGACCGACATCCAGAGCGATCCTCACGCCCTGGTGCAGGAGGTCGCGCCCTGGTCCGGCCTGCCCTGCGAGGAAGTCCGGAGTGAAGCCAGGAAGCTGAAGATCACCGACTTCCACGGTTCGCTGCCGGCAGAGTCGCCGTGATCTTCAACGCCATCTCCGCCATCGAGCTGCTGATCGGCGCGCTCATCGCAGCACCCGTCGCCGGCATCCTCTGGGCCTTCGACTTCGACTTCACCTTCTGGCTGCTCATCATCGCGCTGGGCCTGACCGTGCCCATGGACGCGGTCTACCGGCTGTCCCAGATGGCGGGCGACGAGGAGAATGGCGTCGCCGGCAGCCCCTGGGCGCCCATCGCGCCCCGCCGCGGCGGCCACCTCTTCTTCATCCCGATGTGGATCCTCGGCATCGTACTGCCGGTGCTCTTCACCCTCGCCGACGTGTTCTAGCGCGCAGCTGACCTACTTCTTCCGGCCCTTCTTCCGGGCACGGCGAGCGGCCTTCTGCTTCTTGCGGCGAGCGATCTTCTCTTCTGCGGAGATCGTCGGCTTCTCGGGCCCGGAATCTGGAAATCCCGGGAAGCCGGGCATACCGCCCATGCCCCCCATCGGCGGCATGCCGGGGAAGCCGCCCGCACCCTGCATCGCGGCCATCTGCTGCTGCATCTGGGCCATGGCCTGGGGGTTGCCCATCATGCCCCCGAGGCCCTTCATCATCTGACGGGCCTGGAGGAAGCGGTCGTGCAGGCTGCGCACGTCGTCCAGCTCACGGCCGCAGCCCCGGGCGATGCGCTCGAAGCGGGAGTCGTTGAGCACGTCGGGGTCGGTGCGCTCCTGCTTCGTCATCGACTGGATGATGGCCAGGGTGCGGTCCAGTTCGCGATCATCGAGGGCCTCCGCCGGGATCTGCTTGAGCAGCCCGCCCATGCCGGGGAGCTTGCCCAGGATGTCCTTGAGCGGTCCCATCTTGCGGATCTGCTTCATCTGGCGGACGAAGTCGTCGTAGCTGAAGTTGCCCTTGAGCAGCTTCTCCGCGTCCTTCTCGACGTGCTCCTGATCGACGTGCTTCTCGAAGTCCTGCATGAGGCCGACGACGTCGCCGAAGCCGAGGATGCGCTGGGCGAGGCCGTCGGGGCGGAACTCCTCCAGGCGATCGAGCTCCTCGCCCTGGCCCAGGAACTTCACCGGCTTGCCCGTCACCGCCTTGATGGAGAGCGCCGCACCGCCGCGGGCGTCACCGTCGAGCTTGGTGAGGATGAAGCCGTCGAAGGAGAGGCGTTCGTGGAAGGTCTTGGCCGTGCGCACCGCGTCCTGGCCGATCATCGCGTCGACGACGAACAGGATGTTCTGGGGGGAGACCTCGGCCTTGATGCCGTCGAGCTCCTCCATCAGCGCCTCGTCGATGGCGAGGCGACCGGCGGTGTCGATGATGACCACGTCACGACCGACGTTCTTGGCCTGCTGCACCGCCAGCTTGGCGAGCTGGACCGGCTTCATGCCCTTGATCGAGAAGACCGGGGCGCCGAGCTTCTGGCCGAGCACCATGAGCTGGTCGATGGCGGCGGGACGGTAGACGTCGGCGGCGACCAGCAGCGGCTTCTTGCCCTCGGCGATGAGCTTCTTGGCGAGCTTGCCGGCCGTCGTCGTCTTGCCCGAGCCCTGCAGGCCGACCAGCATGATGATCGCCGGCTTGCCGCCCAGCTCCAGGTGGGTGTCGACCGGGCCCATGAGGTCGACCAGCTCGTCGTAGCAGGCCTTGACGAAGTGATCGGCGGCCGAGACGTTCTGCCCGCCGGCCTTGAGGTGCACGACGCTGCCGAGCGCCCGCTCCTTGACCCGGTCCAGGAAGGCCTTGGCGACCGACAGCTCCACGTCCGCCTGGATCAGGCTGGTGCGCACCTCCCGGAGCGCGTCCGAGATGTTGTCCTCGTTGAGCCGGGTGCGGCCCTGCAGCTTGAGGCGGGCATTCTCGAAGCCTTTGGACAGGACGTCGAACATGGCGGAGGGCTCCTTCGGCGGGCGCGGGGACGTTGGGGGCGGGGCTTAACGTGCGGGCACGGGAGGCGACGTCAAGGCGCGACGACCGACGAGCAGCGCTGCCCGGATGTGGGGCGGGACGGGGCGGTGTTGATGGCAGTGGCGGGCCGGTCTCCAGTCTCCAGTCTCCAGCTTCGGCCGGCTCGGGAGCGGCGCGGTCTGCAGAGGTGGCCGCTGTTCGGGGCGCCTCTGGGATTCGTCAGAACACCGCGCTGTTCCTGACGCAGGCGGTTCCCCCCTGACGCTTCGTCCGGCACAAGGCCGCCACGGCTCCGGCCGATGTTGCTGGACTGGAGACTGGAGACTGGAGACTGGAGACCGAGCCTCCACTCCTCCATGAACAAGCGAGCCGCCGCGACCCACGGTAGACCGCACCATGCGCCTGTTCCTGCTCCCCCTGCTGCTCCTCGCGAGCCCGGCCCTCGCCGTCGACGTCGTCCTGCCCGACGCGGTCGACGCATCGGCGTGGGAGGGACCCGCCGCCGTGGCGGGGGTGGACCTCCGGACGGCGAGCGCGGGACCCCGCGGAATCATCCAGATTCGCGGCGGACAACTTGCCGTCGTCATCATCGACCGGCACGGCGACCGCCACGAGCTCCTGGTCGACCGCCCGACCACTCCTGCCGAGCGCGAAGACCTCCTCGCCACCATCAAGAGCCTGGCCGAGCCCCTCGACCGGCCCACCGTCAGCGCCCCCTTGATCGTGCCCACGGGGAACGCGGGGAACGCGGGGAATGCGGGGAATGCGGGGAATGCGGGGAATGCGGGGAATGCGGGGAACGCGGCGAACCGCGAGCCCGCCATCGCCGCGAACACCACGACCCGCGAGCCCACGATCGACGCTGCCCTCGAGCCCGAGATCGAGACCCGGATCGAGCCCGAGATCGAGACCGAGACCGAGACC
>CALATR010000517.1 GCA_937891875.1 uncultured Pseudomonadota bacterium
CCAGGCCGGCCAGCGCATCGCGACGCCCGCCATTGCCGACGACCACATCCGGGAGCAGGTGCTGACCCGCAGCCAGCAGATGGTGCGCCACCTCGCGCCGCCCGATCCGCGCCAGGAGGCGATCGACGAGCAGGAGGGGCGAGCGGCCCTCGACCGGCTCCGCCGCAAGGCGGGAAGCACGGGAACGGGGGGCTGATCCATGGCCAGGAAGGTCGAGATCACGCGGGATCTGGAGGGGGTCGAGGTGAGGGCCTCGATGATGTCCAGGGGACAGGTCCTGGGCCTGCGCCTGCTCGCCGCGGGGCTCGGTCTGGTCCTGGCCGTGCTGCTGGTGCCGGTGGTCGCGCTCTTCGTGCTGGCGTTCTTCGAGCCCGATCTGGTCGAGGTCGCCGGTCCGTGCCAGCCCGAGGGAGCCGCCTTCGACACGTCCGACCTCACCGACGGGTGCCTGGAGCACTACCCGGTGGCGGCCCAGCGCATGGCCCTGCGGCAGGCGGCCTCGCGGCGGGAGGGGGCGTGGCTCAAGCAGCTGGAGCCGCTCTACATCGGCGAGATCGAGCCGTTCCACCTCGATGGAGCCCCGAGCCTCGTAGCTCCGCTGCCCGAACACATGCAGCGGACCTACGAGTTCCTGTCCCCCGAAGAGAAGGCGGTCTTCCGCGCGTTCTGGTACGCCCCCGAGGCGGTCACGCCGCAGATCCACCACCTCGGCGGCCGCAAGGAGATTCTGCCCGCCGACCACCCGATGATCACGGAGGCGGCGCGCAGGACGCAGGAGGAGGTGGAGCTGTACGCGCCCATCCTCGCGAAGTTCGACGACGCCATCCGGGCCGATCACGCGGCTGCCCTGAAGGAGGCGGGGTTCGAGGTGCCAGACGACCGCTTCGTGGACCTCGGTGTGGCCGAGGGGCTGCTGCTGATGGGCGCCTTCGTCGGGTTCGTCCTGCTCGCTTTCGTGCTGTCGCTGCTGCTCATCCGCCCCAAGGTCACCGTCGCGGTCGGCACCCACGCCATCCGCTGGACCGGCCGCACCCTGCCGTGGTCGGAGGTGCGCGGGATCCGCAAGGCCCGGGGTCGGATGGAGGTGTTCGACAGCGCGGGCCGGGTGCTGCAGAGCCCGCGCCTGCACGACGAAGAGGTGCTCGATGCCGTGGTCGACGCCGCGCTTGCGCTCCTGCCCCGCCACTGGCCGCCCGAGGGACGGGAGGGCAGCGAGGAGGAGACCGATCGGGAGGCCCTCCACGCGGTGCGCGACCTGCGCAGCCGGGTGGGGGAGGGAGGCTGAACAGCCGGGGCACTCGAGTCAGGGTGCTGGCGATTTCTCGGCGTTCATCCGATCGAACAGGGGCTTCAGCGCATCCCGCACCACCGCGGTCCAGCGGGTGTAGCCGGCGGCGTTCAGGTGGAGCTTGTCGCTGACGAACAGGCTCGGGTCCGGCAGCCCCTGGGCGTCGAGCAGCACGCTGGCGACGTCGACGTAGGTGACGCCGGGCACCTCCTGCAGCCTGGCGCGGATGAGCGCGTTCGCCCGGTCCATCTCCGGCCAGGTGTCCCAGCGCAGCGGTGACGGCTTCACCGAGAGGAACCAGATGGGCACGCCGCCCACGTGCTCGCGGACCCAGGCCACGAAGCGGTCGAGCTCGCCGAGCACGTCCTCTGCGGAGGCACCCCAGGCGATGTCGTTCTCGCCCGCGTACAGCACGATGGCGCGCGGCTTGTACGGCGCGACGATCCGCGGGGCGTAGTGGGTGACGTGGGGCAGGTGGGAGCCGCCGAAGCCGCGGTTGATGACCGGCAGTGGCTTCATGTCGTCGGCGAGCGAGCTCCACTTGCGGATGGACGAGGAGCCGATGAACAGCACCCGGCCCGGCTCGGGGGGGCTCGCGTTGTCCTGGGCCTCGAAGGCCTCGATGGCGCCGGCCCAGGTCGCGACGTCCTTGGGCGAGGCGGCCCAGGCCAGGCGGGGGAGCACCGCGCTGACGGGCAGGGCGGCGAGGGCGGCGAGCAGCTGGCGGCGGGTGGGTCGCATGCGGTCGGCTAACCCCGGAAACCGCGCGCGCCTTCCGCGGTCAGCGGGCTCGGTGGACGTCGCGGGCCCTGTGGGTGAGGATGCGGCGTCGTCGGGAGGACGAGCGTGAAGCAGGTGGTGGCCGTCGTCAGCGTGCTGGCCCTCGGGGGCTGCGGTAGCGAGGTGGATCGGGCGTGCGACCGGGCGGCCCTGGACGCGCTGCCCGCCGATGCTGTCGCCACCGACGTGCTCGCCGCATGTCCGAGCATGCCCGAGGCGGTCGCTCGGGCCCTGCGCGGGGAGGTGATCGCCGAGGTCGAGCTGCCGGCGAAGGTCTGGCGCTGCGACGCGGTGCGCCTGGAGGAGGCGGCCCAGGGGGCGGGACCGCTGGCCCATGCGTACGAGCAGTGTGGCTGGAACGAGGCGATCGGCGGATCGAGCGCCAGCTTTGCCTGGGCGAGCGGTCGGCCCCTGGCCGCGATCCTCGTGCACCACTGGCTGGAGGTGGCGGGCTATCCGGACGACGACGCGCGGCGGGTGGCGCAGAATGTGCTCGGAACGCCGGCAGTTCCGGAGGGTGCGCTCGAGCTGGCCGCCTCGGACGTCGTGCCGGGCGAGGCGTCGGCCGCCGATCTCGTGCTGACGCCGGACGGGCTGCGGGCGCGGGGCGAGGCGGTGGATCTCGCGAGCCTGGAGGGCGTCGTCACCGTGCTGCTCCCCGCGGACGGGTCGGTCGCGGCCGCGCCTCTGGGCGAGCTGGTGCACGCAGGTCTGGGGCGGGTGAGCCGGATCGAGCTGGTCGGGCGGGCAGGGGAGGCCCTGGTCGCCGTACCCGTCGAGCCGACCGAGACAAGCCCCGGTCCCGCGCTGGCCGGTGCGGTCGAGGTGCACGTGCACGCGGGCGGCATCCTGCTGGTGCACGGCCCGACCCTGCGGACGACGGAAGCGGTGGCGCAGGACGGGCTCGCTGCCCGGATCACCGCCTTGATGGCCGAGGATGTTCCGGATCGCACCCTCCGCCTGGTGCCTCACGACGCGCCCGCAGCCGACGTGGCGCGGGTGGCGCAGATCCTGGCGGCGGCAGGACCGGTGCACCTGCTGGCCGGTGATCTACCCTGCGCCGAGGTCCCCGAGGGGTCTGCCTGCGTCGCCGGCGGCTCCACCGCGGTCGACGGATCTCACCGGGTGCTCTCGCCCTTCGTGATCGACGCCCAGCCGCTCCAGCTCGCCGACTACCAGCGCTGCGTCGAGGCCGGCGCGTGCGTCGCCACCGAGCGGCGCGGTTCGGGCCCCCAGCAGGTCGACGATCTCACCCACGAGGAGGCGATCCGCTGGTGCGCCTGGACCGGCCGCGCCCTGCCGACCGAGTGGCAGTGGGAACAGGCCGCCACGGCCGGCGTGCTGGTCGGTGCCGATGCCGGGCCCGGCGACTGGACCCTGACCGCGTTTGGTGCCGTCAGCGCAGAGGTCGCCGCCGGAGTCGACCCCATCGGGCCCTGTCAGGGCGCCCCGGAGTGTGAGGGCGCCCCCCAGCGGGTCGTGCGGGGTGGACAGGGTCGTGCCTGGACCGATCGCCGTGGAGACAACCCCGGGGCGGAGGCTCACGGCGTGCGCTGCGTGAGCCCGTGGCCCGCGCCAGAGCCGGTTGGAAAGCCTGTTCTCGAGCCGCTCACCCCGCCCGACCAGCGCCTGCTCGACCTGTTTCACGGCAGCGAGGAGGACCCGATCAAGCCGCTGTGCACCGGCGTCGGCGGCCAGGCCCAGCTGGACTGCCGCGATCCGGTCACCTACATCATCGGCAACGAGCCCCGCGCCGATCTCTTCATGCCCTTCCTGGACGGCGTCGGCGGCGGCTACATCGGGGTCGCGTCCGACCAGAACTACAGCCAGGCTGCCATCGCTCAGACCCGCTGGCTGTGGCTCATGGACTACGACCCCAAGGTCGTCAGCGTGCACCGCATGAACGGCGCGTTCATCCGGGCCAGCGAGACCCCGGCCGACTTCGTCGACTGGTACCGACCCGGCCGGAGGGCGGAGGCCCAGCGCTTCGTCGAGGAGCAGCTCGGCGACGACGAGCTCACCGGCCTGGCGCTGCGCAACCTGCGCGTCTGGGGCGACCGCCTGCACGAGCACTACACCCGCGGGCTGCAGCCCCCCGAGGCCAAGGAGGGCATCGACGGCAAGTGGGTACCCGCCGCCTCCGACGACTTCGGCTGGCTGCGCAATCCCAAGCACTACGCCCACATCCGCACGCTGTGGCAGCAGGGCCGGGTGCGGGCGGTGAAGGGCGACATGCTGGGCAGCGTGGGCATGCAGGGGATCGGCCGCGCCGCGCGGGAGATGGGCGTGCCGATCCGCGTGTACTATACGTCGAACGCCCCGTATGCCTGGGGCGGCATGATGGAGCCGGCCTACCGCCGCAACGTCCGCGCCCTGCCGATGGACGCCTACAGCATCGAGGCCCAGACGCTCGGCAGCCGCACGGGCTTCGGCCAGCAGACCTACTGGCACCACAGCGTCGTGCGCGGGCTCATCGTGCAGGAACGCCTCGGAGAGCCGGGCTTCGACCACGTGTCGA
>CALATR010000518.1 GCA_937891875.1 uncultured Pseudomonadota bacterium
GGGCGGTCGGCAGGTCCGCGGACGGGTTGACCGCCACCCGGCGACGATCCCGCCACTGGCGGACCTGTTCCCGAGCGCGGTGGGGCCACTCCCGGGCGTGGGTGCTGCGCAGGCGGTGCCACAGGGCCTCGGGGATCATGACGCCCTCCCGGCGACCATCGGACGCAGCCGGGCCACGACCCCGCGCAGGATGTCCCGGTCGACCGCGTCCCCACCCAGCACGAGCGCCAGCCCGACGAAGGCCGCCGAGCTCGCTCCGGCCAGGGCCAGCCGCGATCCGAGGCCCAGCTCCGGCGCGACCCACGCGCAGCCGACGCCGAGGCCGACCCCGCTGACGAGCAGGGCCCACCCGCGGAGATCATGGGGGACGACGCCGAGGATCCGCCAGGTGGCGACCGCGCGGAGGAGCGCCCAGGCGGCGATGGCGACCGCGCTCGCCGTGGCCGCTCCGACGAGGCCCCAGGTGGGCACCAGCCACAGGTTCAGGGCGCCGTTGAGCCCGAGGGCCAGGGCGCCGAGGCCGACGTGGACCCACCGGCCCGCGGACATGGCGAGCAGCGGCGTCGTCAGGGCGAGGGCGGCGTGCACGGTCTGGCCGAGGAGCAGGATGGCGAGCGGCGCGGCGGCCTCGGCGTACTCGGGTCCGAAGGGCCACAGGGCGAGGTCGGGGACCGTGAGGAGGGCGAGGTAGACCGGGGCGACGCCGACCAGGAGCCAGCGCGACGCGGCCTGCACGACCCGGACCAGCCGCGCGTGGTGATCGAGCAGGGCGCCGACCATCGACTTGGTCATGACCATCGCGGCGGCGACGGGCAGGGCGCCCATGAGCGCCACCGTGACGGCCACCCGGTACACCCCGACCGCGGCGAGATCGCCGGTGAGGCTGGTGAGCATCAGCACGTCCAGGGAGAGGTGCAGCCGGTGCAGGGTCTCGGCGAACGTGAGCGGCAGGGACACGGCCAGCAGGGCGCGCAGGGCCCGGGTGAGGGGCGTGCGCTCGGTCGGCACGGAGGCGAGGTGGGGGCGCAGGGCGATCATCAGCCCGACGACGGCGATGCCCCCGGCGACGTAGGAGAGCACGGTCGCGAAGATCAGCCCGTCGAGCCCGGTGACGACCAGCACGGCGCCCAGAGCGAGCAGCAGGTGGGCCGCCGGTCGGACCAGGTGGAGCCCGAGGGTCGCGGCACGCACGCGCCCGCCGCCGAGCAGGGCCCCGTGGGCGACCAGGGTCACGCCATGGACCGCCAGGATCGGGCTCATCAGGGTCACCGCCTGGGCGACCTCGGGTGCGCCGAAGAGGGCGGGCCAGGCCGTTGCCAGGGCGGCGAGCCCCAGGGCGGTGACGACGCCGATGGCCGCGGCGAGCGACATCCCGAGACGGACCGCGCGCCGGGTGTCCTTTCGCTGGGACACGGCCAGCAGCACCCCTGACTCCAGGCCGAGCGGCGAGAAGGCCATGACCACCAGCAGCAGGGCAAAGGCGGCCACGTAGGTGCCCCACGCCTCCGCCCCCAGAACCCGGGTCATCAGCACGATGATGCCGAGCCGGAGCACCTGATCGACGATCCAGCCGACGAGCAGCGTGCCGGAGCCGACCGCCACCCGCGCGACGTCGGCTGCAGCGTTGTCTTCGTCCTCGTGGGTCACCTGGGCCACCGAGTCCACCCCCTTCAGGCGGACTGCTTGTGGTGGAGGGGCGACTGCCTTCAGCGAGACATTTCGTGAAGGTCCGGAGCGCGAAGACACAAGAGGGGTGCAAGAAAGGGAGGGGGACATGCAGGCCTCGCTGAATGCCGACCGGGTCGACCTCATGGGGTGTCCCGTGGATGGGCTCACCCTGCGCCAGACCGTCGCTCGCGTCCGCGAGCTGGTCCGTCGTGGGGAGCCGACCCAGCACATGTGCGTGAACGCCAACAAGGTCGTGCAGATGCACGGCGACCCCGAGCTGCGGCGGATCGTCCGAGAGTCGGACCTGATCAGCGCCGACGGTGCGGGGGTCGTGCTCGCCTCGCACCTGCTGGGTCGACCGCTGCCCACCCGGGTCACCGGGGTCGACCTCTTCATGGAGCTGATGCGGCTCGCCCCCCTCGAGGGCTGGCGACCGTACCTGATCGGCGCGCGTCCCGAGGTCATCGAGCGCACCGTCGGCGTGCTGGAGGAGCGCTTCCCTGGGCTGCGGCTCGCCGGCTACCGCGACGGCTACTTCAAGGAGGCCGAAGACGAGGAGGTCGCTCGGACGATCCGGGCGTCCCAGGCCGATCTTCTCTTCGTGGGCATGCCCAGTCCGCGCAAGGAGATCTTCCTCGGTCGCTGGCTCGCCGAGATGGAGGTGCCCTTCGCCATGGGCGTCGGCGGCACCTTCGACGTGGTCGCCGGGCACGTGCAGCGCGCGCCCCGCTGGGCCCGGGACAGCGGCCTCGAGTGGGCCTTTCGCCTGGCCCAGGAGCCGCGCAAGATGTGGCGCCGAAACGTGTACGGCAGCACCACGTTCCTGTACCGCACGGTCCGGGCGTCCCAAGGCGCGTATCGTCTTCCCGAGGATTGATCCGTTCGCGCTCCTCGGCGCACTCTGGGGGGCGACGCCCGTCACGGGCGTGGAGGTTCCATGCGGCTGTCCTGGTTGGTGCTCGTCACGCTCGCGCTCGGATGCAACGAGACCGGGCTGACTCCCGACGACACCGGCATCGGCCCGGACACCGACGAGGACACCGACACCGACAGCGACACCGAGCCGCCCGAGGAGATCTGCAACGGCGCCGACGATGACGGGGACGGCGACGTCGACGAGGGCTTCCCGGACACCGACGACGATGGCGTGGCTGACTGCGTGGACGAGGACTGCTCCATCACCACCGCCGAGCCGGCGAGCTTCTCCGATCCGGAGTGCGTGGTCGCGTCGACCCCGTCGGTGCCGGAGAACCCGTGGGACACTCGGGTGCGCTGGCAGTACACGGGCGACCAGGTGCAGGTCACGCCGATGGTCGGGGATCTGGACGGCGACGGCGTTCCCGAGGTGGTGATCACCGAGGGCACGGTGTTCTTCGCCGGCAGGCTGGTCGTGCTCGACGGGGCGACGGGTGCGGTGAAGTGGCGCCTCGACGACTTCGACAGCTCCAGCCCGGTCGCCCTGGCAGACATCGACGGCGACGGCCTCGGCGAGATCATCGCCCAGGTGCACAGCACCTGGAATGTCGTGGCCCTGGAGCACGACGGCACGGTGAAGTGGTCATCGACGGGGCCGGGCTTCGGCCAGAGCCCGCCGGTGGTGACCGATCTGGAGGGGGACGGCACGCTCGAGGTCCTGGTCAACCACCACATCTACGAGGCGGCGACCGGCAAGCTGCGCCGCATGCTCGACGTCAGCCGCGCCCCGAGCGGACACGTGGCGGCGGTCGACATGGACGGGGACGGCAGCGACCTCGAGATCCTGGCGGCGAACAGCGTCTACAGCCGCAGTGGCTCGCTGCTGTGGAGCTGCGGGCGACCGGCGTTCGCGGGCATCCACCCGCAGCCGGTCAACGTCGACAGCGACCCGGAGATCGAGCTGTTCGTGAGCTCCCCCGGCTACATCACCCTGTGCGACCACGGCGGCGCCACCCTGTTCGAGCAGCCGGGGAGTCGTCACGGAACACCCGCTTCGATCGCCGACTTCGACGGGGATGGGGATCAGGAGATCGCCGTCGCGGCGAACGGCACCCTGCGCGTGCTCGACGCCGACGGCAAGGCGCTGCTCACCCAGCCCATCGTCGACGACAGCGGCCTCGCCGGCACGACCCTGTGGGACGTGGACGGGGACGGCACGCCCGAGATCCTGCACGGCGGCGAGGTCGAGTTCCTCATCATGGACGGAATCACCGGCGCGCCGCGGGTCCGCGACCGCGACCACCGCTCGATCACCCTCTCCGAGACGCCGTCGGTCGCCGACGTCGACGGGGATGGCCTCGGTGACGTGCTCTACGTACAGAGCGGCGAGAAGCAGGGCGTGACCTGCATCACCGCAACGGACGACGACTGGCCCGCCGCGCCGCCCACCTACACCCAGGGCACCTACTACGGCGGCAACGTGCACAGCGACCTGTCCGTGCCCGTACCCCAGCCCGCCCCCTGGGAGGCCGAGCAGCAGATCTGGCGCGGCCAGCCGTCCATCCCGGCGGACATCACGCCCGCGGCCAACCTTCGGGTCGAGATCACCGACCTGTGCGTCGCCAGCTGCGAAGAGGACGGCGTCGTGCGCTTCGCGGTGCAGGTGCTCAACGAGGGTACCGCCGACGCCGCACCCTCCCGGCTGCAGGTGTGGGGCTTCCCCGACGGCTCCGATCCCGTGCTGATCGTCGACGAGGACACGAGTGTGGTGCCCGGCGGCGGCAGCCTGGAGCGCGCGTATGAGACCACCGCGGTCGATCTCGGGGCCGAGCTGCTCGCCGAGATCGACGTGGACGACGTGGTCGACGAGTGCCAGGAGGACGACAACGCCGGCACCTGGTCGCCGTCGCCCTGCGAGTAGAACGCGCCCGGCGTACGCTGGCGCCATGCGGACCTGGCTGCACGCCGCCCACGACTTCGCCCGCGAGCACGGCGCCGATCTGGCGGTGGTGGACGCGCTCGCGGTCTACGATCGCGGCGGTGACCGGACAAGCTCCGTCCCGTTCCCTGCCCTGGAGGCCGCCCTGGACACCGACTGCGCCGCCCTCGCCCGCACGATAGCGACCGAGCTGGCCGCCGAGGTCGACGCCCACCAGGCCACCATGTTCGCCGAGCGCTTCCGGAGCGTGGACCGCCTGCTCGAGGGCGAGGGCTCCGCCGAGAGCCGCATCCTGCGGGTCGGTCTCACCGAGCGGCTGCGCCAGATCCTGGCCGAGGGCGGACCCACCCGTGCGCTGCGCGTGCGCGGCGTGATCGACTACGTCTACAGCCAGGCTGCCCTGCACTGGCACACGGCGTCCGGTCGACCGACGCCGGACCTCGCGACCTGGGCGGAGAACCCGAGCTTCATCCAGATCCGACCGGGCGTGCACCTGGCGCGCCTGCAGGGCGACACCGCGTTCGGTCCCCAGCGGGTGAGCGTGCTCCGGGTCGCGCCGGGGATCGCCACCCTGCAGGTCCTCGACGCCTGGCGCGCCTGGGGACCGGAGCAGGACATCGCCGCCCGGGTGCAGTCCACCGGCGCCATCGCCGCGTTCTCCGGGGGCTTCTTCCTCTACAGCGAGCCCGATCTCTGCGCCGACTGCCGCCGCCACGATCCGGTCGGCCTCGTCGCCAGCGCGGGCGCGGTCGCGACGCCATCCACGTTCCGCCGGGCCGCCCTGGTGCAGGACGTGACCGGCGCCCTGCACATCCGCGTGCTCGACCTCGGCGA
>CALATR010000519.1 GCA_937891875.1 uncultured Pseudomonadota bacterium
CACCGACGCGGGCGGTCGGACCAGCCACGCCGCGATCGTCAGCCGCGAGCTGGGGATCCCGGCGATCGTCGGCTGCGGCGACGCCACCGAGAAGCTGCACGACGGCATGGCTGTGACCGTCTCCTGCGCAGAAGGCGACCGCGGCTTCGTCTACGACGGCACCCTCGACTTCCAGTCGAACGAGATCGACACGTCGACCCTGCCCCAGACGCACACCAAGGTGCAGATGATCGTCGGCAGCCCGCAGACGGCCTTCCGCTGGTGGAACGTTCCCTTCGAGGGCGTCGGCCTGGCGCGGATGGAGTTCGTCATCAACGGCGTCATCCGGGCCCACCCCCTGGCCCTGCTCGATCTGGACACCCTGGCCGACAAGGACGCCAAGGCCGAGATCGAGGAGCTGATCCGCGGCTGGGCCGACGGCGCCAGCTACTTCATCGACCGCCTGGCCCGGGGCATGGCCGGCATCGCCGCCGCGTGCTGGCCCCACCCGGTCATCGTGCGCATGAGCGACTTCAAGACCAACGAGTACGCCGACCTCATCGGCGGTCGGGTCTACGAGCCGGTGGAGGCCAACCCGATGCTCGGCTGGCGCGGCGCCTCCCGCTACTACAGCGCCGACTACCGGCGCGGCTTCGCGCTCGAGTGCGCCGCCCTCAAGATGGCCCGCGAGCACCTCGGCTTCACCAACCTCACGCCGATGATCCCGTTCTGCCGGACCCCCGAGGAGGCGGACAAGGTGCTCGAGGTCATGGCCGAGGAGGGCCTGGTCCGCGGCGAGAACGGCCTGCAGGTCTACGTGATGATCGAGGTGCCCAGCAACGTCATCCTGGCCGACGCCTTCGCCGAGCGCTTCGACGGCTTCTCGATCGGCAGCAACGACCTCACCCAGCTGACCCTGGGCGTGGACCGCGACAGCGGCCGGCTGGCGCACCTCTTCGACGGCCAGCACCCGGCCGTGAAGCGCATGATCAAGAGCGTCATCGAGGTCGCCAACCAGACCGGCACCAAGATCGGCCTCTGCGGCCAGGAACCAAGCGATCACCCCGAGTTCGCCACCTTCCTGGTCGAGTGCGGCATCGACGCGATCAGCGTGAACCCGGACAGCCTGGTCGACGTGCGCCTGAACGTGGCGGCGGCGGAGAAGGCGCTGGGCAAGTCGTGAGACCGGCCGCGCCGAGCCCGCCCCGGTACAATCGAGCGACCCCTGACTCCGGAGGACCGATGCGCTGGATCCACGAGCCCGCTGCGACCTGGAACACCGACAAGGCCCGGATCATCGGCGGGGCGCCCTCGGGGGCGTTCGACACGCGGCTCACCACGGCGAGCGACGGCGCGCTGCTGCCCGGCGACTGGTGGCGAGCCGAGGACGACTCCGGGAACGTGGTCGGCTTCGGCTGGATGGACGTGCACTGGGGCGACGCCGAGATCCTGCTGGCGACCGCACCGGAGCGCCAGGGCGAGGGGATCGGCTCCTACATCCTCAACCACCTGGAGGCCGAGGCCCGCCACCAGGGGCTGAACTACCTCACGAACGCGGTGCGCCCGACCCACCCGAACGGCGAGAAGGTGGCGTCCTGGCTCCAGAAGCGCGGCTTCGAGCCCAGCGAGGACGGCCGGCTGCTGCGGGGCGCGTCGGCGCGGTAGCTCGCTCGACCTCCGCGCGGACGTGACCGTTCGGGACCTGTACGACAGGTGTAGCGCAGTAGGGGAGCAGCCTGCCCCCGAGGTTGTTGTGCGCCTGGCCGATCTGACCCTGCCGATCCTGCTCGCGAGTGCGACCCCTGCGGGCGCCGCTCCCGACGAGGCGCGGACCGAGGACCGCTCGACAGTCCGCGCGGACGGCACCGTGCCGCTCTCGGCAGACCTCGAGGACTACCCCTACCCCTTCCCGGTCCAGGACTTCACCTTCCAGGCGCGCGGCCAGACCCTGCACATGGCCTACATGGACGTGCGTCCCAAGGGCGAGCCCAAGGGCACCGTGGTCCTGCTGCACGGCAAGAACTTCTGCGGCGCGTACTGGGAGCGCACCGCGAACCTGCTGGTCGGACGCGGGTATCGGGTGATCATCCCCGATCAGGTCGGCTTCGGGCGCTCCTCCAAGCCGGTCGACCTGCAGTACAGCTTCCACGCGCTGGCCGCGTGGACCGACGCCCTGCTGGCCGATCGCCACGCTGAGGACGTGATCGTGGTCGGTCACTCCATGGGCGGCATGGTCGCGACGCGCCTGGTGCTCGACCACCCGGATCGGGCGTCCAAGCTGGTCCTGGTCAACCCGATCGGGCTCGAGGACTGGCGGCGCCTGACCCCCTACCGGGACATCGACACCTGGACCCGGCGCAACCTGGCGACCACCCCGGACGGCGTCCGCCAGTACATGCGCAACGCCTACTTCGACGGCCAGTGGAAGGACGCGTACGAGCCGCTGGTCGCCCTGCAGGCCGGGTGGGCCGTCGGACCCGACCGCGAGCACCTGGCCCGGGTGTCTGCGCTCCACTACGACATGATCTACAGCCAGCCCGTAGTGCACGAGCTTCCCGACGTCTCCGTGCCCACGCTGCTCATCATCGGAGAGCGCGATCGCACCGCGCTCAACAAGGACCTGGTGGACCCGGACCAGCGCGAGAAGCTCGGTCGATACGACATTCTCGGCAAGCAGGCCGCGGACGCGATCCCCGGCGCCAGGCTGGTCGCCCTGCCCGGGATCGGCCACCTCCCGCAGGTCGAGGCCTGGAAGCGGTACGAGAAGGCGCTGGTGGGCTTCGTCGAGGAGTGAGCCTGCCCGGCGGCGGCGAGCGCTGAAGGCCGCTCCACCTCGTGACACGATGCACCCCTGGAGGGGTGCTTGCTGCTGTCGCTGCTGCTGTCGATCGTCGGGTGCCATGCGGGCATGGTGGACCAGACGCCCCCGCGGGAGCCGGTCAAGGCCTCGTCGGGGAGCAAAGGCCGGGCGTACGTCGAGCTCGTCCTCGGCGAGACGATCATGGGCGCGACGGCGGGGGGCAGCGTCGCCCTGCTGCTGCCGCCGAGCACCGACGGCGAGGTGGTGGTGCCCTTGATGGTCGGCGGCGCCACCGTCGGGATCGGCTCGGCCCTGCTCGTGCTCACCAACGGGGAGATCACCGAGGGACAGGCGATGACCCTCACCGGCTCGCAGGCGCTCGGCGTCTACTTCGGCATCGCGATCGACTCGGCCGCGGCGCCCAGCGGGGTCGCCCGACCGGGCCAGAAGATGCTGCCGGGGATCCTGCTGGGGAGCGCCGTCGGGGCAGGGCTCGCGCTGGCCAATCCCGACGTGGATGCGGACGACGTCGCCCTCGTGCGGTCCACCGCCCTGTGGGGAGGCCTGCTTGGCGGGGCCATCGCCACCACCGGCCCCTTCTGGGACCGGCCCGGCGCACCGCTCCTCGCCGGACCGATGCTCGGCGTGGCGGTCGGCGTGAGCATCGCCCCGGACCTGCGGATCACCCGCGGCGAGCTCCTCGGCGTCAACGCGGCCGCCACCGGAGGCTTCATCGTCGGCTACCTGGGTTTGTCCTACGTCTTCACGCCGCGCAGGTTCGACGTCCGGCCCTTGTGGGGCATCGGCACGGCGTCCGTCAGCGGCGTGCTCACCTTCGCCCTCATCGAGCGCCACCACCGCCGCCGGGCCGCGGGCCAGGGCCAGAGCGAGGCCAGCCTCGGGCCGACGGTCATCACCGACCCCGAGGGCCGACGGGTGCCCGGCGTCGTGATGTCCGGTACGTGGTGAATACCCACCGGACGTGAAGGACCGCCCGCCCCGCCACACTCTGGAGCGGGGGGAACGGTGCTGCTGTCACTGCTGCTGGCGATCGCGGTCGGACACGCCGGCCGGGACGACGAGTTCCCGGACGAGGACGACGAGCTCCGTCGGATCGGCAGGACCGAGCGCACGTTCCGTATGCTCCCTGCACACGAGCAGCAGTCCCGAGTGCTCGGCGGCGGCGAGCTGGTGCTGGGCGGGGCCGTGTTCGGGGGGATGGCCGGGGCACTCCCGGATCGTCATGATGGCGGGCCCCGCCGTGGTGGGCTCCGAGGCCCTGGCGGTCGGCCTGTACCCACGGATCCCAGACGCCAAGGCCAAGGTGGGAGTAGGGATGGCGCTCGGTGCAGGCGCCGCCGCGTTCACCGTGCTCGAGATCCGGCGACGACGAGTCGACCGCGAGGGTCGCGGCAGCGCGAGCCTGGGACCCACGGTGGTGACGGACCCGACCGGGCGACGCATGCCCGGCGTCGTGATGTCCGGTACGTGGTGAGTCTGCACCGGACGTGAAGGATGGCGCGGCCGGGCACACTCGGGGACGGGAGGATGCGTGCTGCTGTCGCTGTTGCTGTCGATCGCCGTCGGACACGCGGGGATCGACGAAGAGCCCGAAGAGCCCGACGCGCCCTCCCGCATCGAGGGGAGCCTGCCGCGCTTCCAGAACATGAGCCCCCGGGAGCAGCGCTCCCGCGCGCTCGGAGGCATCGAGGTGGTCGCTGGCGGCGCCTTCTTCGGCGCCCTCGCCGCGGAAGGGATCCGCGTGAGCCTCAACCCGTTCACCGCGTCCAACGGGGCGTGGGCCGCGAGCGGCTTCGTCGCGGGCGCGGGCGTCGCCGGCCTCGTGATCGGGGTCGCCGGGGTCAGCGAGGGCCAGGCCATGACGATGACCGGCTGCCAGGCGCTCGGCTTCTACTACGCCGTCGCGATCTCGACCTTCTCTCCCGGCCCCGTGACCGGCAGGACGGGCGGCGCCCTGTCCCTGCTCACCGGACCGCTGATCGGGACCGTGGGTGGATCGGCGCTGGTCCTGCTGGTCCCGGACGTCGACCCCGCCGACGTGTCCTTCGTCCGCGCCACCACCGTGTGGGGCGGCCTCATCGGCGGGCTCGTCTCCACCCACCCCAACCTCCAGCAGAAGCAGGAGTTCCCGCTCCTCGCCGGCCCCGCGCTGGGCCTGGCCATCGGGGTCAGCCTGGCTCCGGACGTGCACCTCAACCGCGGGGACGTGATCCTGGTGAACGTGGCCATGATCGCCGGCTACGGCATGGGCTCGGAGTTCCTCGCGCCGGGCTTCGCTCCCAACAACTGGCGGGCCAAGCCGCTCTTCGGCACCGCCACCGCGGTCGGCGCCGGGGCCGTCACCTTCGCCCTGCTGGAGATCCGGCGGCGGCGCATCGACCGGGAACGCGGCAGCGCCAGCCTCGAGCCCGCGATGCTGACCGACCCCGAGGGGCGGCGGGTCCCCGGGGTGGTGCTCTCAGGGACCTGGTGACCGGTCGGCCGCGTCGCCGGATTCCGAAGGTCGAACGCCGATCGGACCCCGGACCAGCCGCCGCACGGTAAACCCGGCCAGGGTCAGCGCGCACAGACCCAGCAGCACCAGCGAGCTGCCGTCGGCCAGATCGGTCCAGGACTGCACCTGGGACAGCACGTGCTGGATGCGGTCCAGCTGCACGTCCTGGGTGATGGACTGCACGGCGACGAAGGCGACCGCCTGGACGAGCGTCACGCAGGCGAGGAGCGCCCGCACCACCGTCCGTGCCCAGCCGGGCTCGCCGGCGAAGC
>CALATR010000520.1 GCA_937891875.1 uncultured Pseudomonadota bacterium
ACCGGCCCGCCACTCCCTCCCTCGCAGCATCGCGACTCCCCGCCAGACGCCCCCGCCCCGCCACTCCCCCGCAGGAAGCAACGCGACTCCCGCCAGACCTCGTCCCGCCCCGCCCCGCCCCTCAGCCGCTCGAGCTCGCCGCCAGCCCCTGCAGCACGATCCTCGGCGTGTTCCGCACCTCTTCCTGCGACAGCTGACCGCGGGCGCGGCTCCAGACCTCCCCCCAGGCCTCCATCTCCGCCCGCATGTTGCGCTCCTTCAGGAAGCGCATGGCGTGGGCGCAGGCCTTGGGGGCCATGCCGGGGTCGAGGTCGGTCGCGGCGCGGAGGTGCACGAGGCCCTGATCGTCGCCGACCTCCAGCAGGGTCATGCCGGCCTTGAGGCGGACGTCGGGCTCCTTCGGGTGGATGGTCGCGGCTTCCAGGGCGTGCTGGGCGGCCAGGTAGGGCTCATCGAGCTTCGTGCACAGGCCGATCAGCTCGAGGTGCTGGAGCAGGCTGCGGCGCTCGGGCGCGAGGCTGGCCAGGGCGTCGCGGCGACGCTGGGCACGCATGGACGCGTGGCGGGACGAGCGCCAGACCTCGCCGAAGTGCACGGCGAACAGGTCATCCACGTGATCGATGAGGTGGAGCAGCGAAGGGCCAAGCAGGTTGCAGGCCACGTTCGGGGGCTCGCCGATGAGGCGGCCGCGGACGTCGAGCTTGCGCAGCCGCTCCCCGATGGACGCCTGGGCGGCGCCGTGGTCCTGCGCTCGCAGGCACGCGGTCAGCGCCAGCCGGGCCATCGTAGGGTTGAGCTCCGGACCCCGGGCCCGCCACCGCGCGACCGGTCGGGGCACGGGACCGCCCGCGTCGGAGCCCTGGAAGCTGGCGCCGTCCCAGCGCGTGGCCCACCAGCCCTCGAGGACCTTCACCCGCACCAGCGCATCGGCGAACGTCTGGGCGCCGACATGGCTGGCGGCGAGGCGATCCGCGTGCAGCAGCGCCTGGCGAGCGAGGGGCGCGGTCACGGCCTCGTACAGCTCCGCCCAGTCACGCATCCAGCGAGCGACGGTGCGGCTGAGCGAGCCCTTCGCGCTGGGGTGCAGGGTGGAGTAGCGGCGCAGCCCCTGGACCCAGGCCCGATGACGCCGCTGGCGCCGACGCACACCGACCCAGCCCGACTGGCCGGCGATCAGCGCGTGGATCACCAGGGCGCGCAGGTGGGTGGGCGAGACCGAGAGCATGAGCGGCAGGCCGATCACCAGGACCTGGCGGGTGCGCGCGAACGGATGGGCCGCGGTCATGTCGCGCAGGATGCAGTCGAAGGACCGATCGACCACGATGGCTTCGACGGGGATGACGTCCATCGCACCCTCGATCTCGCGGACCATCTTCCACAGGTCGTGGGCGTCCTCGGACGAGACCTGCACCCCGCTCCAGCTCTGATCCTCGATGACCGGAGCGGACCGGGCAAACCCGATGGACGCCGTGACCCCGAGGGCGATCAGCAGGACCCCGGGCACGACCAGCCCCAGCCACATCGCGCTGGACAGGCCGACACCAGCGATGGCGCCCGCGAGGAGCAGCACACCGAGCACGACGGTGCCCGCCGTCACCATGAACGGAATCAGGCCGACCACAACGGCGACCCCGCGCAGCAGCAGCATGGAGCGCCTGGAGAGCTGGCGAGCCCAGCTGGCCACACGGCCGGTGGGGGCGCGCTGCGGAGCCGGCGGATCGAAGCCCCGCTCCCAGGTGTCCCGCCACCGCGGCGACCACATCGGCGCCGGCAGGATCATCGCCACCCGCCGGTCCCGCTCCACCAGGACGGGGACCAGGTGGTGGCGCACGTGACCGAGCGGCAGGTGATCCCGGTGGGCGATGACCGTGTAGACCCGGCAGGGCAGCGTGCCCCCCAGCTCCACCGGCACGGACAGGCCCTGAACACCCAGCTGGAGTCGTGCTTCGAACTCCGACATCGCGGGGTCGGTCGCGCCCTGACGCAGCAGGTCCGCGAGGCGCAGGGCCACGATGTGCAGCAGCTCCGGACTCGCGGCCGCCTCGGATGCGACCACGACCAGCACCGGATGATCCGTGCCGCCGGGCGCCATGAGCTCACGGGGCGGCGTCAGCAGGCAGCCCCAGCGCAGGTCCCCGTCCCGCCAGACCACGTCCCGGTCCTGACCCCACTGCACCAGCGCGTCCTGCTGGAGCATGCCGGTCAGGGGCGGCAGGCGGAACGGCCTCTCGCCGCGCGGTGTACGCGGCAGCAGCTGTCTGGTGTGGTTGAGGAGGCTTCGCACGTCTTGAACCCTACCACATGTCAACGGATGTCTGACATCTTCGTTCGGCGCCCATTATTGATAACGACCGGCTGACCAAAGATCCAGGGTACAAGCATCAATCACGTTCAACATGATTTATTGGCGTACCAGCTCCAGCAGTTCGCTCTCTCCATACCGGTACGACCACCATGTCGACGTACCGGATTCCAGGTCCAGGTGCTCGCTCCGGAGGCCTTCGACCTCCCAGATCAGGAACCCCACCTGGGCCCTGCCAAAGGGTCGGCCCAGCCCGCCCGGATTGAAGCAAAAACACTCGCCTAGAAGCTCCGTTCCCGGCGACTCGTGGATGTGTCCGCACACCAGCGCCCCGCGGTGGCACAGGGCGCGCTCCCGGATGGCCTCGCTCCCGACGTGCGCGCCGCGGCGGGGCACCAGGTCCAGCGCCGTCCGCGCCGGCGGCGTGTGGGACAGCAGGATGTCCGCCTCGGGCAGCTCCAGCGCCCGGATCTCGTCCTCTTCGTACTCGTAGGGGTCCTTGCGGTGGTCGGGCGAGCCGCCGATTCCGACGACCCGCAGCCCCGCGACGTCCACCACCCGGCGATCGGCGTTGCCGGGCAGATCCAGGTCCGGGAGATCGTGGTTGCCGGGCACGTAGGCGTAGGGCACGCCGAGGCTCGCCGCGCGATGCAGCACGCCCTCGACCGAGCGCAGGTAGCGGCGGCGTTCCCCCTCTTTCGGCGGGCGGGCGCGGGCCAGCGCCGAGCCCAGATCGCCGACCAGCAGCACGCCATCCACGCCCCGCAGGGCGATCGCCTCCACCACGCGGTCGAGGGTGCCCATGCGGGCATGCACGTCCCCGATCACCGCGAGCCGGATCCCCTCGGTGCTGCTCACCGGTGCGCCTCGTGGAGCAGAGCCAGGCGTTCAGCCAGGCGAGAGTGCCGGTCGTCCCCACCCTTCTCGCTCACGGCCCGCCCCCATGCCCGCTCCGCTCCGACCACGCACAGGAAGCGCTTGGCGCGGGTGACCGCGGTGTAGAACAGGTTGCGCCGCAGCATGATCCCGTGCGCCGGGTGCAGGACCAGCAGGACCGCCGGATACTCGCTGCCCTGGCTCTTGTGCACCGTGATCGCGTAGGCCAGCTCCAGGCTGCCGAGCTCGTCCCAGGGCCAGGCGACGACCCGGCCGTCGAAGTCGACCAGCAGGCCGTCCTTGTCGGCGTGGCGCACCCGACCGGTGTCGCCATTGAACACCTCCACGTCGTAGCGGTTGCGGGTGCAGATCACCCGATCCCCCTCGCGGAAGTTGCGCTTGCCCCGGGAGATCTCCTTGCCGTCCGGGTTCAGGCGCGCCTGGAGCACCTCGTTGAGGCCCTGGGTGCCCAGCGCGCCGCGGCGCACCGGGGTGAGCACCTGCACGTCGGTGAGCGCGTCGAAGCCCTTGTCGGGCAGTCGGTCGGCCACGATCTGCAGCACGGTGTCGACCGCCCGCGCCGTGTCTCGCCGCTCGATGAGGAAGCAGTCGTCATAGCCGGCGTGCTCGCCGCTGCGGGGGATCTGGCCCTCGTGCACCGCCCGCGCCGCCTCGAGGATCCCGGAGTCCCCACCCTGGCGGTAGACCCGGGTCAGGCGCGCGGTGGGCACCCGGCCGCTGTCGATGATGTCGCGCAGGACCTGTCCGGGACCGACCGAGGGCAGCTGGTCCGCGTCCCCGACCAGCACCAGCGAGAACGGCCCCGGCGGAAGTGCCAGGAGCAAGGCCTGCATCAGTCCGAGGTCCACCATGCTGACCTCGTCGACGACCAGCCCGTCGCCCTCGATCGGCTGGTCCGGCCCGCGCTGGAAGCCGCCTTCCCCCGGTCGATACTCGAGCAGGCGGTGCAGGGTGCTCGCGGTCTGGCGGGTCGCCTCCTCCAGGCGCCGGGCGGCCCGGCCGGTCGGAGAGGCGAGGTGCCAGGTCTCGCCTCGCTCGCGGATCGCCCGCACCAGCACCCGCAGCAGCG
>CALATR010000521.1 GCA_937891875.1 uncultured Pseudomonadota bacterium
CCTTCGGGTTCGCTACGGCCGCCCGACGCTGCACTCGGAGCGCCACCAGCTGGCGGACACCCTGCGCCAGCGCGAGGCAGAGCACCGCACCTGGATCGCCGCTCTCGAGGAGGCGGCCTCCAAGGGCGAGCGCTTCACCGGCCAGACCGACCCCGGCATGTGCGCATTCGGACGCTGGTACGCCCAGTACCAGCCGCCCACCGAGTCGCTCCGTGCCCTGTTCAAGCGCTTCGAGAAGCCCCACGGGAGCTTCCACGGCGTCGCCAGCAGGTGCAACGAGCTCGTTGACGCGGGCAAGCTGAGCGAGGCCATGACGGTCGTCAAGGAGGCCCGCCACCGGGAGCTCGCCGAGCTGCTCGCCCTGTTCACCCAGGCGTACGCGGCCCTGGAGCAGGACGTACGCGAGGTGACCGTGGTCATGACTCGTGACGGCACCGAGGTGGCGGTGGCGGTGGACCAGGTCCTGCAGGTGGAGACCCTCGACGTGCGCGCCGACGTCGGTGGTCGGCAGATCGCCGAGCTGCCCGACAACAGCAACACCGTCAGCGTGCTCGATCTCGACGAGATCCTCGAGTTCGCGTCGCGCCAGGTCGCCTGAGACCGGTGCACCGCGTCCGGGCCCTCACCCTTCGCGCAGGGTGACCCTGCCGCAGTCCCCGACCCCGCCCGATCCCACGATCCGACCGATGGGCTCGGCGTGGGCGCCGTGGGCACGGAGGATCTCCTGGACCTGCGCCGCCGAGTCCGGCTCCACGGAGATCAGCAGGCCGCCGTTGGTCTGGGGATCGGCGAGCACCTGCCACACCGGGTCCGGCACCGCGCCGCCGCCGGCCATGAGGATCCGCGATCCGAACGCGCTCCAGTTGCGCCGGGTGCCGCCGGGCACGGTGCCGCCGTCGAGGTAGGGCTGCAGGTCGGTGAGATGGGGCACGGCCGAGAGATCGATCTCGGCGTGCACGTCGGCGCCGTCCGCGCACTCGACCAGGTGGCCGAGCAGGCCGAAGCCGGTCACGTCGGTCACGGCGTGCACGCCCGGGATGGGACCGAGCTGGGCCCCAGCCTTGTTGAGCGTGCGCATGGACGCGACTGCGATGGCCTCGTCGCCGGGCAGGGCCTCGCCGCGCTTGATGGCCGTCGCGAGCATGCCGATGCCGAGCGCCTTCGTCAGGAAGAGCACGTCACCGGGACGGGCGCCGTCGTTGCGCTTGAGGTGGGTGCGCTCGACCAGCCCGGTCACGGCCAGTCCGAAGAGCGGCTCCGGATTGTCGATGCTGTGGCCCCCAGCGAGCGGGATGCCTGCCTCGGCACACGCCCGGCGGCCCCCCTCGAGCACCTGACCCGCGACCTCGGCCGGCAGGCGCGCGATCGGCCAGCCCAGGATGCCGATGGCGAGCAGGGGCTGCCCGCCCATGGCGTAGACGTCGCTGATGGCGTTGGCTGCCGCGATGTGCCCGAAGTCCACCGGATCGTCGACGATCGGCAGGAAGAAGTCCGTCGTGGAGATGACCGCCCGGTCCTCGTCCAGCGCGTACACCGCTGCGTCGTCCCGAGTGTCGTTCCCGACGAGCAGTCGGGCATCGGGAGGCAGGGTCTGGTGGGTGCCAAGGATGCGCCCGAGCACGTCGGGCGCGAGCTTGCAGCCTCAACCAGCGCCGTGGCTGTACTGGGTCAGGCGGGTGCCGGACACGAGCGCTCCATGCGGACCTGCCGGTTCACCCCGACAGGCAGAGCGTCCTAACGCACGCCGAGCGCGCGGAGTGCCCCCATCAGCACCGCTTGCCGATCCGCCGCGTCATCCAGGGCTTCGGCGGGGAACCCGAGCCACAGGACCGGGCGATCTTCCCGACGGATGGCCGCGGCGGGCGCGTCGGGGGAGCCGAAGGACAGCGCCACCCGCGCGGACGGCCCGGGCGCCAGGGCGTCGGGGTAGCTGGCGACGAGGTAGCCGGGAAGCAGGAACATCCCGACGTCGAGCGAGGCGAAGCTGGCCTCCGCCGGCTCGACCATCCAGGTGCCCGCGTCATCGCCCAGGTACTCACCGCCCAGCACGTCACGGGCGAAGGCCCGGTCCGCCGCGTCGCCCTTCTCGACCAGATCCCAGCCGACTTCGGAGCCGCTGACGACGAGGGCACCGCCACCGGCGACGTAGTCCGCCACCAGGGCCTGCTCCTCGGGATCGAAGGTCTGGTCCTCGGTCGACTCTTCACCCAGCAGCCAGACAATGGCGTCATAGTCGGCAGGATCGGCCAGGCCCGACACCAGCGCGTCGTTGTCGATGCTGTCCAGGCGCACTCCCGGCAGGGCCTCCGCCGCTCGCGCCAGGAAGTCGTGCCCCTGGAGCAGCGGATTCTCCGCGTCCTGGGTGTCCCAGCGGTCGTTGCCGTCCACCAGGAGCACCTTCGCTCCCGACCCGGAACGCGCGACCCGAACGTCCGAGAAGTCGCTTCGACCGCCGGGTCCGACCGCGAGCAGCTTCACGTAGGGCAGACCGTCCAAGGGCAGCTCCACCCGGTCCGACTCGTGCCAGGTGGCGTCCTCGGCAAGCCAGGTCCGACCATCGGCGGAGCGCCAGACCTCTGTGCCCTGACTGCCAGCCCCGGGGTCCAGGTGCAGCACCAGCCGACCGTCCTGCACCAGCAGGCCGTCCGCCTCGGGGACGCCCGGCCGGTCCGGCCCGCCGCGCCAGTCCTTGGCAACCGCGGTCACGATCCGGTCGTGGACCTGCCGCTCCTGGCTGTTCGTGGAGGAGACGCTGTTGGCGAGGATGCTGATCGCGTAGCGGTGGCCGTCCGCGGTGTGGTGGAGGATCCCGCTGGTGCAGATGACCCGATTGAGGGTCCCGGTCTTGCCGAGGAAGCGCCCCCGCGTGCTGGGTCCGCCCATGCGCCCGGCGAGCGTGCCGTCGTAGCCGGCCACCGAGAAGCTCCGCAGCCAGGCGTCCCGTGCCGGGAGGCGATCGAGTGTCTGGAACAGCCCGACCACCAGCTCCGGGCTGACGCGGTTGTCGTGGGAGAGGCCCGAGCCGTCCTTCAGCGAGAACCCCGCGGTGTCGAGCCCGGCGTCCGCGAGCCACCCGACCATCAGCGCCTCGTGCCCGGCGTAGTCGTTGCGGCCATCGATGCTCCAGGCCGTGTGTCGGGCCAGGCTGTCCGCCATCTCGTTGTGGCTGATGCGGTTGATGATCGCAGACGTCGCCTCCAGCGAGTTGCCCCGCCAGGTCGACAGCGAGACCAGGCCCGCCGGCGGCTCGGGGGCGTCCTCCATGAGGATCGCGCCGTCGACGACGATCCCCTGGTCCAGCAAGGCGTCCCACAGCGCGGATGCCGCCTCCTCCCGCTCCAGCTCCGGGTCGAGGTAGCCGAACTTGTAGGCCTCCCAGATGAAGTCGCCGCGCACGACCAGGTCTCCGTTCACCCGGCGCAGTCCCTGCCGATGCAGCGCCAGGGCGATCCGCCGGGGAGGCTCGCCGGCATCCGGGTGCATCCACTCGGACCAGGTACCGTCGTGCTGGCCCGTGACGACGAGATCCCCGCTGATCCGCCCGCTTCCATCCGGCCGAGCCCGCGCGTGCACCTGCACCGTGGGCCGGTGATCCCGGCCCAGCAGGTCCAGCGCGAGCGCCGTCGTGAACAGCTTGGTGTTGCTGGCCGGCTTGAGCCAGCGGTCCGCGCCGTTCGTGTAGACGACCTGTCCGTTGTCGAGATCCACCACGTGCACGGCGATGGTGGAGGACGTCGAGGCCACGAGATCGTCCAGCTCATCGGTGAGCCGGCCGATCGCGGCCGTGGACAGGTACGGCGGAGGCTCGATGGGGTCGCCGGGATCGATCTCCACCGGGGGATCGCCCGTGTCCGAGCCGGTGTCCCCGGTGTCTCCCGTGTCCCGGCCGGTGTCCCGGCCGCCGGTGTCCTTGTCCTTGACCGGCCCCGTGTCTTCCGGCTCTCCGGTGTCGGTCAGCCCGGACGGCTCCGGCGTGCACGCGCCCGTCACCACCAGGGCGAGCATGAACAGGAAGGCGCGGAGAACGGAAGGAATCGGCATGGCGCGCGAGTCACACGTCCCACACCGACCGGCAAGTCGGAATCTGCAGGGTGCGTTCAGTCGGCATGGGTCCACGCTCGTGGAAACGTCGGATCGGGGCGGACGGCAGTGGCGGTTCGCGGCGGTACTCGGCACAGAGGCTCAGAGGCACCGAGGGGGTCGCAGAGGGCGGCTTGGGGGACTTGTTCGTCGGGGCGAACCGTGCGCTCGTCCTCTCGGGCGAACAAGCAGTCGGTGGTCCGTCGGGTGGAACGGGCCTCTCGAGCCCATTCGCCCCCCTCCTGCCACCACGCTGTCAGCTGACCCCCGCGGGCACGTCACTGCTGACAGGAGGCTGGCAGGAGGGACCGCCTAGAAACCCCTCGTCACGTCACTTCCGGCGTGCCCCGACCGGAGCCCCACATGCTCACCGACGTTCCCGCTCGTACCGACCTTCCCACCCAGCCCACCAAGTCCTTCCCCCTGGTCGTCGTCGATGATCTCGACGCGATCCGGACGTTCTACGTCGACACCCTCGGCTGTCCCGTGACCATCGAACAGGCCGATCGCTACCTCCAGGTGCGGCTCACCACCGCCCCCGACGCCCCCGAGCTGTGCTTCATGAAGCCCGGCTGGGGCTACGTCGACACCCTGGGCGGCGGCTTCGTGCTGTCCGTGCCGGTGCCCGACGCCGACGCCGTACAGCGAAAGCTCCAGGAAGCCGGCGTGACCCTGCGCGGCGAGGCCGACGATCGCCCCTGGGGCTGGCGCTCGCTGCAGGTGGTCGATCCCGCCGGCGTGATCCTCGACTTCTTCCACGAGCTGCCCCGGCCCGCCGAGGGCTGATCGCTCGCGCTCCCCGGTCGGTTAGCCCCGCCGGGGAGCCCATGCGCCGCGCTGATCGCCTCTACCGCCTGCTCGCCTTCCTGAGACGTCGCCGCCAGGCGACGGCCCAGGAGCTCGCCGACCACCTCGAGGTCTCCCTGCGGACCGTCTACCGGGACGTGCGTGACCTCGTCGACTCCGGCGTGCCCATCCGGGGCGAGGCGGGGGTGGGCTACCTGCTCGAGCGCTCCGCGGAGCTGCCGCCCGTCATGCTCGACGTGGACGAGATCCAGGCCCTGGTGTTCGGGGCACGCATGGTCGAAGGCACGGGAGATCCTGCCCTTCGAGCCGCCGCGCGCTCGGCGATCGACAAGCTCGCCGCGGTGCTGCCCCAGTCCACAGAGGCGTGGATCACGCGCACGGCGCTCTTCGCGATGCCGCGGACCCTGTCCGACCACGAGCTCGCCGCGATGGGCGAGCTGCGCCAGGCGGTGGGCGCCCGACGGGCCGTGCGCATGACCTACGCCGACCAGCACGGCGCCGGCAGCGAGCGCACCATCCTGCCCATCGGGCTGTGGTTCTGGCGCGACCACTGGACGCTGGCCGGCTGGTGCGAGCTCCGGGACGACTACCGAAACTTCCGCCTCGACCGGATCGCCGCCTTCGAAGTGCTCGACCGCACGTTCGAGGACACCGGCCACCTCACGGTCGACGCCTTCGTCGAGGCGATGCGGACCCGCGACTGACGCGTCGCTTCGTCGCACCCCGGGCACGGGAGCACAGCAGTCGATACGCTGCGTGGCCATCAGCACCGCGCGACCGGTCGACAACACCGGCATCGCAGCGTCGGAGGCCCCCGCATGGACACCTACTACAAGCCCGAGCACCTGCCGGCGTTCGGCGAGATCGCAGAGGGCGCGCCCGAGCTCGCTCGCAAGTTCTTCGACTACTACGGCTCGGTCTTCGAGGACGGGGCGCTGACCGCCCGCGAGAAGGCCCTCATCGCGCTCGCCGTGGCCCACACGGTGCAGTGCCCCTACTGCATCGACGCCTACACCACCGGCAGCCTGGAGGCGGGGGCGGATCTGGAGCAGATGACCGAGGCCGTGCACGTCGCGACGGCCATCCGCGGCGGTGCGAGCCTGGTCCACGGCATCCAGATGATGGAGCTGGCCCGCAAGAAGGGCATGGCATGAGCGTGCTCGCCGACGACGAGGGGATCAGCCCCCGCAAGGTCGCCTCCCTGCGTGCCCGGGCCACCCCGCTGGCGGATCCCGCGGCCCAGCTGGACGTGCTCGACGCGGTCGAGCTCGAGGGGGCGGACTTCGAGGCCAGCCTGCGCGAGACCGGCCGCGACGGCCTGATCGCCGATCGCCTGCGGGTCTTCCAGATCAACCTCGGCAAGCTGTGCAACATGGCCTGTCGCCACTGCCACGTGGACGCCGGCCCGGACCGCACCACCGAGAACATGGACGGCGAGACCGTCGACCTGTGCATCGAGGCCATCGCTCGCAGCAAGCCCGACGCCGTCGACCTCACCGGCGGCGCCCCCGAGCTGAACCGCCACTTCCGCCGCCTGGTCGACGCCTGCGTGGACCTCGACGTGCACGTCATGGACCGCTGCAACCTGTCGGTGCTGCTCCTGGGCAGCCAGCGAGATCTGGCGGACTTCTTGGCGTCTCGCAAGGTCGAGGTGGTGGCTTCCCTGCCCCACCCGCGCCGCAGCCGCACCGACGCCCAGCGGGGAACAGGCGCCTGGAAGCGCAGCATGGAGGCCCTGAAGCGGCTGAACGCCGTGGGCTACGGCCAGGGGGATCCGGACCGTGTGCTCACCCTGATGCACAACCCGTCCGGCGCCTTCCTGCCCGGCGGCCACGCGAGCATGGAGCAGGAGTGGAAGGCGGACCTGTGGCGCGACCACGAGATCCGCTTCGATCGCCTGATCGCGCTCAACAACATGCCCATCGCCCGCTTCCTCGAGTGGCTGCAGGAGTCGGGCAACCTCGAGCCGTACATGAAGCGGCTCGTCGGCGCGTTCAACCCTGGCGCACTGGACGGCATGATGTGCCGGGACACGGTGTCGGTGGGCTGGGACGGCACGCTCTACGACTGCGACTTCAACCAGATGCTGGAGCTGCCGGTGCAGGTCGAGCGCCCCCACGTCCGCGACTTCGATCGCGCAACCTGGGAGGCTCGCCGCATCACCACCGCGCGCCACTGCTACGGCTGCTCGGCGGGCGCGGGCAGCAGCTGCGCCGGAGCGACCTCGTAGGGCTCACTCTTCCTCCTCCTGGCGCACACCTGGCGGAAGCGCTCCTCCATCCACCCAGATCGCGTCGTCGGCGGTCAGCCAGAGGCCGTCCGGTCCCTCCACCCGCGACCAGTCCGGCGCGGCGGCGGACGCGCAGCTGACATCGTCCAGCGCGCGATCCGCGTCGAGGTCGTTCCCGCCGGTGATGCAGGCGCCCACCTGGGCCGCGCCCTGCTGGTAGCCGTCGAACGCGACCGCGCTGTCGAACACCGCCATCTCGGACACCACCACGTCGGTGCCGGCGTCCCCCGCGACCAGCAGCCCCGCCTTGCGCGCTCCGAGCACGGTCATGCCGGTGATCGTCAGCGCCGTGGCCGGCTCGGCGTCGGCCACGATGTGCACCCCGTCGTGGCCCGGCCTGACGACCACGTTGTCGACGAACACCATGTCGTGGACCGGGGCGAAGAAGTCGCTGACCTGGAAGCCCTCCCGATCGGAGTCGAGCACGAGGTTGTTCCTGTAGATCCCGGGGGATGCGACCTCGATCCCCCAGTCCACGTCGTAGACCACGTTGCCCTCGACCACGACGTGCTGGATGCCGTCCTTGACGTTGATCCCGTCGTGCTTCGTGTCCCAGGGGCTGCGGCAGTGGTGCACGAGGTTGTCTCGGATGACGACCTCCTCGTGGCTGACCTCGTCGATGCCCTCGCCACCTCCGATGTAGATGCACTCACCGGGCTGGTTGTAGACGTGGCAGCCCTCGACCCGGAAGCTGGTGGAACGGTGGCCGGATCGGTTGCTGTAGTTGAGGTAGATCGCCGGGGATCCCTTGTTGTCGTGCACGTGCAGATCCGAGAGCACGACCGCGTCTCCCGCCCACCACGACACCCCCTTGTCCTTGCTTCCCGTGACCTCGAACCCCCGCACCGTGATGTGGCTGTAGACGCCCTCGTAGGGGGTCAGGATCCCGGGGACGCGGGCGCGGTGGAAGGTGCCCGACGCGCGCTCCCAGGCGGGGTTGTCGTCGTCGGTGTTGACGAAGGCGCTGCCGTCGAGGGTCAGCCGGTTCTCACCCGTGTCGCCGCGCAGGATGTCGATGCGCTCGGGGAGCTGTTCCGGCTCGGACCCGTCGGCCTCGGACGCGCTGATGTAGACCGTCACGAAGCCGTCGGCGAGTGCCGCGTCGATCGCTCCCCAGTCGAGCTGGTTCCAGGGCCGCTCCTGGCTGCCGTCCCCCCCATCGGCCACGTCCGGGTCGAGGAAGAACAGCGTCGGCGCGGGCCCCCGCCCCCCGATCCGAGCGACCGACATGCACACGCAGCGGTCCTCGAAGATCGCGCCGTGGGCGTAGCCGGCGCACTCGCAGGCCTCCCCGGCGAGCCGGGCACAGCCCGACACGGCGAGTACCAGGGGAACCACCGCTGCGATCGCACGACCAGACGCCATCCGCACTCCTCGATGCATGATGCCTGACACCGGCAGAGCCTCCTTCCGGACGGCTGCGCCGCGGGGGACCGATCCGGCGACGATCGAGTCCGAAAGCATAGTCCCTTCGATATGCGCGTTTTGCCACACGGGCGGCGAAAGGACTGGAGTTGAGCGCGCTTGCGCATCATTTTGTAGCATCGGTCCAGAGGTGGGGAAAGACGCGCGGTGTTGCTCGGGCTCCTGCCCGCGGCACGAGGAGCCATGTCCATGACCTCCGCTCGACCACGCCAACACACGCTCGTCGCCGGCCGCACCCTCGGTCTGGTGGTCGGCGGACTGTGCGCGGTCGGCGGGGTCGCGCGGGCGGAGGAGCCCCCGGACGAGCGGGACGATGCGGCGGAGGTGGTCGTCACCGCCTCCCGCTCCGGCGTCGCCGGCAGCATGCCCGTGTCCAGCACGACGCTCACGCGCGAGGACATCGCCCAGGGCCGCCCCACGGTCGAGCTGGGCGAGGCCCTGTCCCAGGTGCCGGGGGTCTTCGTCGCAAACCGCGGGAATTTCGCCCAGGACAGCCGGATCTCCGTGCGCGGCTTCGGCGCGCGGGCCGCCTTCGGGATCCGGGGATTCCGAGTCGTGCTGGACGGCATCCCGCTGACCCTGCCCGACGGCCAGAGCCAGATCGACTCGGTGGACCCCGGCAACCTGGGCCGGATCGAGCTCCTGCGGGGACCGGCGGGATCGCTGTACGGAAACGCGGCGGGCGGCGTGCTGCTGATGGAGACGGTGCGCCGGGAAGAACCCGGCTCGGAGGCGGAGCTTCGGACCACGGTCGGCTCGTTCGGGCTGTGGAAGTCGGCCGCCGCGGTGCGCACGAACACCGGGAACATGGACGCGTCCGCGTACGTCAGCCAGACCGAGCTCGCGGGGTGGCGGGAGCAGTCGTCCATGCGCCAGACCGTGGCCCAGACCCGGCTCGCGGCCTGGCTGACGCCGTCCGTGCGCCTGACGACCCACATGCACTACGTGCGCGCCCCCATCGCCGACGATCCCGGCGGGCTCACCCCCGAGGACGCCGCGACCGATCCCCGGCAGGCCGCTGCCGCCAACCGCGACTCCGGCACCGGCGAGGATCTCACCCAGGTCCAGCTGGGCGCCCGCCTGCAGGCCCGGCCCCTGGCGAACCACGCGTTCGAGCTGGTCGGCCACGGGGGGCTGCGCCGGTTCGACGGGGCCATCCCCTTCCGCACCATCCAGTTCGATCGGGACTTCTTCGGCGCCCTGGCCACGTACCGCTGGTCTGCGGACCTGGGCCCCCTGCACTCGGACCTCACCGCCGGTGGCGAGACCCAGGTGCAGATCGACGACCGCCGGAACGAGGGCAACGACGGCGGCGTGCCCGACGGGGTGATCTCGCTGTCCCAGGACGAGCGCGCCACCAACACCGGCGCCTTCCTCCAGGAGCGCCTCGAGATCGCCGATCGGGTCGTGCTGCTGGGCTCCGGGCGCTGGGACCAGGTGCGCTACGCCCTCGACGACCGGCTCACCGAGGACGGGGATCAGTCCGGCACCCGCACGTTCCAGCAGCTGACCGGCCAGGGCGGCGTGCGGGTCCACGTGATCGAGGCCCTCGACGGCTACGCCAACGTGTCCCAGTCCTTCGAGACCCCCACCCTGTCCGAGCTGGTCGTGGCGGCCGGCGGCGGACTGGACGCAGACGTCGACCCCCAGCGCGCCGTGCAGGTGGAGGGCGGTGTCAGCGTGCGCACGGACGCGGTGGACCTCGACGCGGCCGCCTTCCTGATCGAGCTCCGCGACGAGCTCATCGCCCAGGAGGACGACCTCGGCCGGAGCTACTTCGCCAACACCGGACGCTCCCGTCGCCGTGGGGTCGAGGCGAGCGTCGACCTGCGCCCGGTCGAGGGCCTGGAGGTGCGCGGCGCCTACACCTGGCTGCGAGCCACCTTCGAGAACGACGAGCAGAAGGGTCTTCGAACGCCGGGTCTACCGGAGCACCAGGGCTTCCTGCGCGCCCGCTTCACCCGGGGTGGCGTGCACGTGGCCGCGGAGAGCGAGCTGGTCGGCGACATCATGGCCACCGACGACAACAGCGTCGCGACGAAGCCCTACGCCCTGGTCGGCCTCCGCGCCGGCTACCGCGCCGACCTGCGGGCGCACACGGACCTCGACCTCACCTTCGGGGTCCGCAACCTGTTCGACGTCGACTACGTCGACAACGTCCGCCCCAACGCATTCGGCGGCCGCGTGTTCGAGCCCGGCCCACCCCTGTCCGTGTACGGCCAGCTGACCCTTCGCACCGGCTCGGCCACGCACTGATCCCCTGCTCGAGAGCTTGCCCACGACGTTCCCGGAGAACCACATGACCGCCGATTCACCCGTCACCTCGATCGTCCGCCTGCTCGCGCCCAGCCTCGCGCTGGCGCTCACCGTCGCCTGCACCGGCGCCCCGCCCGCAGACCCTGGCGGCGGTAGCGGCACGACCGACCCGGAGCAGCCCGCTGCGAACGCGATCGACAGCCTGGACACGAAGGCGATCATCGCCAATGACCAGACCGACGCGCAGTGGCCCAGCTACGGCCTGAACTACCACGAGACCCGGTTCAGCCAGCTGGACAAGATCAACGCCGGCAACGTCGGTGAGCTGGGCCTGGCCTGGTCGTACGACCTCACGTCGATCCGCGGCGTGGAGGCGACCCCGCTGGTCGTGGACGGCGTGATGTACGTGACCGGCTCCTGGTCCATCGTGCACGCGCTCGACGCGAAGACCGGCGAGAAGCTGTGGACCTACGACCCCGAGGTCGACCGGGCGTACGGCTTCCGCGGGTGCTGTGACGTCGTCAACCGCGGCGTCGCCCTGTACGAGGGCATGGTCTACGTCGGCGCCTACGACGGCTACCTGCACGCGATCGACGCCAAGACCGGCAAGCAGGCCTGGAAGGTCGACACCATCGAGCAGGGCCGGAAGGAAGGTCGTTCCTACACGATCACCGGCGCGCCGCGAGCCATCAAGGGCAAGATCATGATCGGCAACGGCGGCGCCGAGTACGGCGTGCGCGGCTACGTCACGGCGTACGACGCCAAGTCGGGCGAGCAGGCCTGGCGCTTCTACACCACGCCGAACCCGGGTGAGAAGCAGGAGAACGAGGCGCTGGAGATGGCGCGCAAGACCTGGTCGGACGAGGGCGGCACCTGGAAGGAGTCCGGCGGCGGCGGCACCGTGTGGGACGCCATGGCCTACGATCCCGACCTCAACCTGCTCTACCTCGGCGTCGGCAACGGCTCGCCCTGGCATGCAGAGAAGCGCTCGCCGGGCGGCGGGGACAACCTGTTCCTCTCGTCGATCGTCGCGGTCAACCCCGACAACGGCGAGTACGCCTGGCACTACCAGGGCACCCCCCACGACAACTGGGACTACACCCACACCCAGCACATCATCGTGGCCGAGCTGCCCCTGGAGGGCGGCACCCGCAAGGTCGTGATGCAGGCGCCCAAGAACGGCTTCTTCTACGTGCTGGACGCAAAGACCGGCGAGTTCATCAGCGCGAACAACTTCGTGCCCGTCAGCTGGGCCGAGGGCTACGACGAGAACGGCCGGGTCATCGAGAAGCCCCAGGCGCGCCAGACCGACGGGAAGTCGTACGAGACCATCCCGTCCGCCTACGGCGCCCACAACTGGCACCCCATGAGCTTCAACCCGAACACGGGCCTGGTCTACCTGCCCGCCCAGCACGTGCCTCTGACCGTCACCGACGACAAGAACTGGGAGTTCAACAAGTCCAGGCCCGGCGTCATGATGTCCGGCATGGGCTGGAACTTCGGCTTCGGGTTCAACGTCGAGCCCCCCAAGGCCGCCGCCATGGGCAAGCTCATCGCCTGGGACCCGGTCAAGCAGGAGGAGCGCTGGAGCGTGCCCTACCCCGCGCCCTGGAACGCGGGCACCCTGACGACCGCTGGCAACCTGGTCTTCCAGGGTACCGCACATGGGACGTTCATCGCCTACAACGCCGAGACGGGCGACAAGCTCTGGGAGACCCCCGCGACGTCGGGCGTGGTCGCAGCGCCGATGACCTACGAGCTCGACGGAGAGCAGTACATCAGCCTCGCCGTCGGCTGGGGCGGCGTGTTCGGCGAGACCATCCGCGCAGCCCCGAACGTCACCCCGGGCAAGGTGCTGACGTTCAAGGTCGGCGGCACCGCGCAGATGCCGGAGATGGTCGCGGCGACGCGCACCGAGCTGGTCGAGGGCGCCATCGAGTACACCGAGGCAGACGTGGGCGCCGGCGCCGGCCTGTACGTGGAGAACTGCTTCTTCTGCCACGGCCTGCCTGCGGTGCACAACGGCGGCAACATCCCCAACCTCGCCTACTCCAAGCCTGACGTGCTCCAGAACGCCAAGGCCTGGGTCCTCGAGGGCACCGCCGCGGACAAGGGCATGCCCGACTTCAAGGGCAAGCTCACCGAGGAGGACGTGCAGCACATGATGGCCTTCGTGCAGGCGCTCGCCGACCAGCAGCGTGCGGCCCAGGCCGGCGGAGAGTAGGCCGAGTCCGGAGCCTCGCCGGGTGCGAGGCTCCGGTCAGCCGAGGTCGACGCCCTCGCCGCGCCAGGTCGGGACCGTCTCGACGATGACACCGTCGCGGACGAGGTGGACCTCCCCGAAGCGCTCCAGCAGCTCGCCGGCCTTGGCGTGGCGGATCAGGACCGCGTCCCCGACGTCGAGCGCGTGCGCGGCGCCGCGGAGGGGGGTCTGGACCTCCCCGAAGCCCTCGAGGCGGGTCGGGCGGAGGTCCGGCGGCGCGTGCACGACGGGGAGGCGATCGGCGCCCATCGCGCCGGACGCGGGGTAGCCACCGCCGTGCACGGTGACGAGGTCGGGATCGGACCGGCGGGCGACCGGCAGGGCCGCGAACGCCGCAGGCCGCAGGTCGAGGTCGGCGTAGCCATCGAAGAGGTGGGGAGCGAGCAGTCCCGAGCCCAGGGTGAGCTCGGTGATGTGGGGGTCGGACGCGGTGAACCGGGCGCTGCCGGTCCCGCCCCCGTTGACCAGGGGCAGGGTGTGGCCGGCGGCGCGCAGGGCGGCGACGACGTCGCGGCGCAGGGTGAGCACGTGCGGCCGGGAGCGGGCCTTCACCGCCCGGATCGCCGGACCCGCCGCGTCTGGGAGCCCGGCGATCTGGGCCTCGTAGAGCATGATGCCGGCGAGCGAGAGTCCAGGGCGAGCCGCCACGTCCTCGGCGAGGGCGAGGGCCTGCACGACGGAGCGCACCGGGCTGCGCCGGACGCCGAGGTGCACGCCGGGGAGAGGCCGGAGCGAGCCGTCGATGTCGAGGGCGACCGGCAGCTCGACCCCGGCCTCTGCGGCCATCCCGGCGAGCAGGTCCAGGTGGGCGGGGCAGTCGACGATGATCGGCGCGGAGATCCCGTGCCGTGCGAGGTCGACGAGGGGGCGGGCATCGGC
>CALATR010000522.1 GCA_937891875.1 uncultured Pseudomonadota bacterium
GTGTCGGTGTCGGTGTCGACGTCCGTGTCCTCGGTATCGCCGCCGCGACACGCGGTGAGGGCGATGAACAGCACGGCCGGGAGCAGGGTGGCGATCCGCATGGTTCCTCCATCGTGGCTGACGAGGATACCGCGGGGAGGAGGTCCAGACCGCGACGACCTCGTGACGGCTCGTCCACGGCGGCAACGGGCTGTGTCCTGCCGGGACGCTTGTAGACACGCTCCCGAGGTCACACATAGGGACGCATCCACATCACCCCCACGGAGGACGCATGCGTTCACTGTTCCTGGCCGCCACCCTGCTCACCCTCACCGCCTGCGCCACCGATCCCGGAAAGGGCAAGGTCGCCGCGGAGGTCGAGGAGGTCCCGACCGAGCAGGTCACCACTCCGGCGGCCCCGGCCGGCAAGGAGCTGGCGGTCGACACGTCGAAGTCCAGCATCAAGGCCCTCGGCGCCAAGGTGACGGCCCAGCACCCCATCATCTGGCACTCGTGGAACGGCAGCGTGACCGTGGACGGCAACACGCTGACCGGCGTGTCGTTCTCCGCGGACATGGCGAGCCTCGAGGCCGACCACGAGGACCTCACCGCGCACCTGAAGAACGAGGACTTCTTCGAGGTGGAGAAGTTCCCCAAGGCGACCTTCAAGAGCGCCTCGATCACCGAGGGCTCCGACGCCGAGGGCGACTGGACCCACACCGTGGCCGGTGACTTCACCATCCGCGGCGTCACCAAGCGCCTGACGTTCCCGGCGAAGATCTCCGTCACCGACGGCGAGGTCACGGCCAACACCGAGTTCGTGATGAACCGCAAGGACTTCGGGATCACCTACCCGGGCATGCCGGACAACCTCATCAAGGACAACGTGAAGATGACCATCAGCTTCGTGGCGCCTCGGGCCTGATCCGCTGAAGTTCAGCTTCTATCTGAATCCTCCGACGCGGCGCCCGTGACGTCGTCCGCGTCGGAGGTCCGCTCCTCGTCGTCGAGCGCCCAGGACAGCCCCGGCTCCGACGTGCGAGCAGCCGGCTCCGGGGCTGCTCGCGTCGCGCTGGACGCCTGCGACGCCGGGGCAGCCGGGACCTCCTCCCGGCCCTCCAACACCCGGTCCGCTCGGGTCGTGCGCCACAGGCCCCAGCCAGCAACCGCGATCTTGATCGCGAAGTAGAGGCTGGTCACGCCCGCCATGAAGACCACCGTGATGGCGGTCACCACGCCCACGAGGTTCTCGGCGTCGGGCGGCTGGTCGGGCATGCCCTCCGTGATGGCCCGCACGTACTCGACCATGGGGCCCCACATCAGGATGTACCAGAGCACGGCCCACAGGATCTGGAGCCCGTCGACCACCATGCTGGCCCCAAACGCGACCCGGCCGACCAGGCCGCGCTGGGCAGATGGGCTGAACTGCAGGCCCCCCGCGAAGATCAGCAGCACGCCGACCATGCCGACCAGCATGCCGATTCCCGCATTGACGGGATCGTAGACCAGGGCCGCCTCGACGAACCCCTCGAAGCCACGCTGCTGACCGCTGGTGAGGAAGGGGTTGTCAGGCACGTCGCCCCGGCCGCCGCCCAGAAAGCCCAGGACGCCACAGCCGCCGCCGAAGAGATCGTAGAACCCGAGCAGCACGGCGAGCACACCGGCACCGATCGTGGGCACGCCTCGCCTCGGGTCGTCAGAGCGTGGCGGGACGAAGGCTTCGGGTGCTGACATCCGGGGACCTCGGCGGCTTGGCGGCGTCCGGCCCGCAGCGAGTCGTCGCTGGGTGTGCCGCGGCCCAAGGGGCCGGCAAGGCCGGATGGTGGGGTCGGGGGGAGTCGAACCCCCACTCCTCACGGAACTAGATCCTTAGTCTAGCGCGTCTGCCAATTCCGCCACGACCCCGGACCATCCGACAATGTCGTGCCCGCCGGTGTTCACCGTGCGAGCCCACGCCCCATAACCGGTTGTGCGGACGTGCAACCACATCACCGCCCGATTGCCCGAGAGCCCCCTTCAGACCGAGAACATGGGCACCGCAACCTCTTGCTGATGCCAGTGGAACCGGCCGGGCGGAGCTCCCTGGCGAACGACGTCCTGCCACGCGGCGACGGCGTCGAGGTTGTCCACCAGATCGCCTCGGCAGTCGAACCCGCAGGTGTGGCCGGTGCGCGCGCGCAGCTGGAGCACGGCGGCGCGGGCGCGACGGGGCGCGGCGGAGAGCAGATCGGCGAGCAAGTGATCGAGGCGGAGGGGCTCGCCGAGACGGTAGCAGCCGTCCCGGTCGAGGGTGGCGCCCACGGACGCGTGCAGCAGCGCCGCCCGTCGGCGGGTCGAAGGGTCGAGGTTGCCGTGGCGGTCGTAGCCGGAGAGGTCTGCCGACACCCAGCGCCCGGTGATCCGCTCCAGCACGCGGATGGCGTGGTCGGCGGGGTTGTCGTCGAGACCGGGTCCGGACTGCTCGGCAGTGCGTCGCACGACGTCACACAGGGCGGGCACCAGCGCCGCGCTCGACAGGCTCTCCGCCGCCTCCAGCGCGTAGCCGAGGGCGGCACCGTCGGCGTGCTCCAGCAGGTCCGCCAGCTCGACCACACACTCCGGTCGGCCCAGCGCACCGAGCGCGGCGTGGGCGAGCCCGGCGTGGACCGGATCGTCGTCCATGGTGCGCTCGCAGAGCCAGTCGACCGCGCGGGGGTCGCCCGCAGCCCCCAGGTACATGCACGCCGCGATCGCCGCGGGCACCAGGGCGGCCGCGTGTTGATCGGTGCCGTCGACCCGGCGCGGCACGCTCCACAGCATCGACAGGGTGGGCCAGGACGCGACCACCTCGACCGCGGCCTCGGCGAGCACGGGCTCGGACCCGGTCACCAGCCGCTCGAGCAGGACGCGGGACTCCGGACGATCGTGAGCCATCAACGCCTGGATCAGGGCAGGCTGAAGCCGCAGGGGGAGATCGCCGGTGACGCCTGCCAGGTACGGCTCGATGGGGTGGCGGCGTGCGGCACGCACCAGGTGCTGAGGCGCGAGCCAGGGCCGACCGGGCTCGACGTAGGCGGTGACCAGCATGCCCACGGACGCGTTGCCGCCCAGCTCGGACAGGGCGCGGGCAGCTGCGTTGCGACGCTGGGTGTCCGCGGAGCCCAGCTCGTCCACCGGCGTGTGCTCGGCGGACTCGCCGCCCTCCGCCAGGCGAACCAGGCAGTCCCTCGCGACCGAGGCCGCACGCATGCGCTCGGGGGCCGGCAGCTCGGGCCGAAACACCGCGATGAAGTAGGCGCGGGACAGCTCGTCGAGCCACCTCTCCCAGCGCAGGTCGACCATGCACACGCTCCTGACCTCGTATCGTCAGGCGAGGCCGTCACCGTAGGCTCAATCCGTCCCCGCCCGCGCCGTCGGCTCCCGGCTGGACGCGGCCGCGTCCTCGGCCCCCTCCTCCGCCGGCTCCTCCGCGGGAGGCTCACCGCTCGTTTCGTCCGGTCCAGGCTCCGGATCCGGGTAGACATGGCCCATGCGGGTCAGCACCGCGACCCACCACGCCTTGACGTGCCGGAAGGTCAGCAGGGTCGCGCCGACCGCCACGCCGATGATGATGAACTCGCTGCCCGACGCGAGACCGTCGATGACCCACAGCACGACCATGGCGAGCACCGCGCTGGCGGCACCGATCCCGTAGCCAAAGGCAGTGGGCGCGGTCCAGTTGCCCGGATCGCGGAAGAACCGGGACCCACACACGGGGCAGGTCTCGTTGAGCGTGAACCAGCCCTTGAACAGGGCGCCCTGTCCGCAGACGGGGCAGCGGTTCTGGCCGACGGCGAGGTGGAAGGGATCCATGGAGCAGGCCTATGCCAGGGTCGGGTGCGTGCGCAGGGGCCCGCTGCAATCCGACGCAGGCGCGGTCCCTGCCCCCTATCGGCCCGGTCGCGCCGAACCTGCAGCCGCGGCCGTCCGCCCCGCGGGTCAGAACGAGCCTTCGACCCCGACCGCAGCCAGTCCGACGAAGGCCCGCGCCCGCACCTTGCGCGGTGGAGCCGGAAGCAGCGCCACGTCCTCCGGCGTGAGCCCGTAGGTGTCCAGCAAGCGCAGGTTGTACGCCTCGACCAGCCGCTCGGCCTCGTCCTGGGCGTAGTAGGTGGGGGGCTGACGGGGTCGGCGGTCCGCAAGCAGCGCGACGCCCCCCGCGGTGCCGGCCATGCCGATGACCAGCGTGCCGTAGCCCGCGGCGCGCATGTAGTCGTTGCTGCCCAGATCGGCGACGGCCACCCGGTTGAGACCGACCAGCATGACCAGCGGTCCTCCGGTGGTGGCGATGCCTCCGACCGCCTGCTGCTGCCGGGCCGCGCGCAGGGCCAGGTCGAACGTGCGCACGTCCCCCAGGGTCTGGCTGAACTGCCGCGCGGAGAGCGCCCGACCGTAGCCGTCGACCACCACGTACCAGCGCGATCCGACCGGCTGGACCGAGAGCCGATCCCGCTGGTAGCCGACCCGCGCCGCCCGCCGCGACCAGGCGGCACCATCCGGATCCCCCGGCGAGTACCGCTGCTGGGCAAACGCCGAGCCTGGCGTGCCCACGCCCAGCACGAAGGCCAAGAGGGCCGTACCAGCGAGGATCAGCAGGGGGTGGATTCGCTTCACGGCGTGATCCTAGCACCGCCCGCGCCGAGCCGCCCGGGGCTCCAGATCGCACGGCCGTCGCCGATCATCCCGGGGGCGGGCGCGGCCCAACACACGACCCCCGTCCGATATTCCCCACAACCAACCACAACTTTCTTTCGAATGCAGTCATGGTCACGCGCGTCTGTCCGGCCCAACCCTCGACGGAGAGAGGCCATGCGCACGACGTTGACCCTGGTCGCCCTGATGGCTCTGGGCGGCTCCGGCTGCATCATCATCCGCGACAGCGATCCCTACGGTGGCTGCGCATTCGACCGCGACTGCGACGGACTCAGCGACGATCTCGAAGATCGCTGGGGTTGCGACCCCGCCGACGACGACTCCGACGACGACGGCCTGTCCGACGGCGAGGAGATCGACCGGGGCACGGACCCGACGAACCCCGACTGTGACGAAGACGGCGTCGACGACGGCACCGAGGTCGACAACGGCACCGACCCCCTCGACGAGGACTCGGACGGCGACGGCGTCGACGACGGCACCGAAGCCCAGGACGGCACCGATCCCCTCGACGAGGACTCCGACGACGATGGGCTCACCGACGGCGAGGAGCTCGACGAGGGCACCGATCCGATGGACGACGACTGCGATGATGACGGCGTGCTCGACGGCGAGGAGATCGACGAGGGCACCGATCCGCTGGACGAGGACACCGACAACGACGGCATCCCCGACGGGGAGGAGCTGGACGACGGCACGGACCCGACCTCCAGCGACAGCGATGGCGACGGCGTCAGCGACGGCGACGAGCTGGACCTGGACCTCGACCCCCTGGACCCCGACTGCGACAACGACGGCCAGTCCGACGGCTTCGAGCTGGACTGCGGCGCCGATCCCCTCGACCCGGACTCCTTCTGCGAGGGCAGCGATCCCGGCGAGCCCGGCCGCGACCCCCTCCTGGACCACACCGTCGAGCGGGACGGCTGCGGCTGCTCGTCCAGCGCCTCGCCCGCGATGCTCTTCGGCCTGCTCCCCGCCCTGGGCCTCATCGCCCTGCGCAGGCGTCGCCGGTAGACGCATCCGTCGCCTGCCGGTGGGGCTCCCCCCCCCTGCAGCACGACCCGCGGGGCACAGCCTCGCGGGTCGTTTCATTGTCGGCGTCAGACCGGGCTACTTCGCCTCGGCCGCCTTGATCATGCGCTTGACGTAGTCCTTCATCTGGCTCGGGATCGACGCCTTGACGACCGGCGCCAGCGCCGTGGCCAGCATCGGGTTGAGGTCGATCTCCAGGGTCATCTCGGCCTGGTAGTCCAGCTTGGTCGTGCCGGGCGCGTCGCCAGGCGCCACGGTCAGGCTGCCGTGGGTCCAGATGTTGCCGTCGTCACCCTGGCTCTCCCAGCGGGCGCCGTCCTCGCCGTCCGCCTCGTAGCGGCAGGTGTAGCGGCCCTGGAAGCTGAAGATCCCGTGGTTCTGCTCCTCCATGAGGTAGCGCACGGTGTGATCATCCAGCTTCTCCGCCGACTCCAGGTCACCGAAGTGCTCGATGATGGCGTCGGTGTCGAGGAAGTGAGCCCGCACCGCCTCGGGGGAGGCGGCGACGGTGAAGCTCTCGTTGAACGTCCCGGTGAACTTCGGCATCGGTCAGATCTCGTCCATCTCCGCCCGGGCCTGCGCTGCCTGGCGGCGAAGCCCGAAGATGATCAGGGCGAGGATGATCAGCAGCGCGACGGCCGCGACGACGGCCGGGCCGATGATGAGGGGGCTCATCGGCTCGTAGACCACGAGGTAGCGGAAGTACTCGTCGAAGGGCGGGTCCGTCGGGGGAGCGAAGCTGGCGCCCTCGAGGGTGGCCTTGGCGGTGGCCGCGACCTTGGCCTGATCGCCGCCGCCGGAGATGGCGGTGACCTTGGCCAGGCCGCCCTCCATCGGAATGGCGATCAGCTCGAGCTGGCGCTTGCCGACGGTGGTGTTCCACTCGAAGCCGGTGCGGCCCTGGGCGGTGATCTTGGTTCCGGCCTCGGCGTCACCGAGCCAGGACTCGCGGAGCTCCTGCTCCTGGTCGGCGAAGGTGAGGTCGTTGACCACGGGGAAGCTGTGCTTCTTGTCGTGGCAGATCAGGAGCAGGTCGGTCTTGTCGGGCGGGTGGGGGTGGATGGCCGCCCAGCAGCCACGCAGGTTCTGACCGACCGCCTTGATGTTGCGGTTGAGGGGCTCACGCTCCTGCTTGAGCGCCGGACGCCAGTACGGGTCCGTGGTCGCGGTGAGCTGCTCCGGGACCTCCTGCTTGCCGCCCCAGGCGAGCTCCGCCGGGCCCTTCTTGATCTCGAGCGCCTCGACGATCTCGTCGCGGGCGGTCTTGACGTCGTCACCACGCTTGGCGAGGCCCAGGGTGGCGACGTGCAGGACGTGGCCCTCGATGGGGATCGAGGTGCCGTACATGGCGACGGCGTCGCCGTCCTTGCTCTTGCCGGCGACCTCGAACATGCCGGCGGTCTGGCCCTTCACGTCCGGCTGGACGGAGGAGGCGGCCAGGGAGGTCTCCACCACGAGGCGCTCGGCGGCCTTGTTGGTGAACACCTCACCCCACTTGGCGAGCTCGGCTTCCTCGATGGTCTGCTGGAACTCGGTGGTCCAGATGATGACCTCGACGCCCTTGTCCTCGTTGACGGCCTTGAGGTCCCAGCCCGACCAGTGGTCGTGCTTCCAGTCGCCCTTCGGCACGAGCGGCGCGGTCACGCCGATCTTGTCGAGGTCGAAGATGTAGCCTTCCTTGGGCCCATCCTCCGCCGCTTCTTCGGCAGCGGGTTCGTCCTGGGCCTGGGCCTGGACGGCGGTGAGCATCGGAGCGACGAGCAGAGCGGCGAACAGTGTGATGGTACGCATGGCGGCGTTCTACCGGAGGGGAATGGGTGAGGTGTCAAAGGGTCGTGTGGGCAGACGATCCTGTTCTCGGTGGCCCGTCAGCCTAGACCAGAGATGCTGGCGATCTCGGCGACCAGGGAGGCCACGCGATCGCCGGCGCGGACTTCGCCGTCTGCAAGGGTGTCATCGTCCGACAGCGCCTCGCGCACCTCGCCGTAGAACTTGATCTTGGGTTCGGTGCCGCTGGGGCGCGCGAGCACCTGGGAGCCGTCGGCGAGGGTCCACGACAGCACGTTGCTGGTCGGCAGCGGGCACGTCCGCACGCTGCCCGAGCGCAGGTCGGTGATGGTCCCCTCCTGCACGTCGGTCCGGCGGATGACGGGCTGCCCGCCGAGCTCGGTGAGGGTGGTGGCCCGCAGCTGGGCCATCGCCTCGCGGATCGCGGTCTTGCCGTCGGCGCCGGGGAGCTTGACGCTCTGCTGCAGGGAGACGAACAGGCCGTGGCGGCGGTAGAGCGCCTCGAGGTGCTCCAGCAGGCTCACGCCCCGGGCCTTGCACCACGCGGCCAGGTCGACGAAGGCCACGACGGCACTGACGCCGTCCTTGTCGCGGACCAGGTCGCCGATCGAGTAGCCGAGGGCCTCCTCGTAGCCCATGACGAAGCTCCCCTCGAAGGACAGCGCCTGGTGGGCGATCCACTTGAACCCGGTCAGGGTCTCGGCGTACTGCACGCCATGGGCCTCGGCGAGGACCGAGAGCATGCGCGAGGACACGATGGTGGTGGCGACCAGGCGCTCGCCGTCGGCGGCACCGTGGGCGAGCAGGTCATCGGCGAGCAGGCAGCCCACCTGGTTGCCCGAGAGCTGGCGCCAGCCACCCTGACCGTCCGGAACCGCGACCGCGAGGCGATCGGCGTCGGGATCGTTGGCGACGATGAGATCGGCATCCACCGCCGCCGCCAGCTGGAGAGACAGGTCCAGGGCGCCGGGCTCCTCCGGATTGGGGAAGGCGACGGTCGGGAAGTCCCCGTCGGGCTCAGCCTGCTCCGCGACCAGGTGCACGTCGTCGTAGCCGGCCTCGGTCAGGGCGCGGACCACCGACTCGGTGCCGACCCCGTGCATGGCGGTGTAGACGATCCGGATGGGCGCGGCTTCGTGCACGCGCAGGCCCTGGAGCCGGGCGAAGTAGTCGGCGTGCACGGCGGCCGCGGGGGTGCGCACCAGGCCTGCCTTGCGGTGGGCCTCGAGGTCGCCGATGTCGCGGGGGTCGAAGCCCTCGAGGGCGTCGATCGCATCGCTGATCCCACCGTCGTGGGGCGGCACAATCTGGGCGCCGTCGCCCCAGTAGACCTTGTAGCCGTTGTCCGCGGGAGGGTTGTGGCTGGCCGTGACCATCACGCCGGCACACGCGCCGGTGTAGACGACCGCGTGGGAGAGGCGCGGCGTGGGCACGACATCGTCGAAGA
>CALATR010000523.1 GCA_937891875.1 uncultured Pseudomonadota bacterium
CCGGGTCGGGGTCCACCGGGTCGGGCGTCGGATCCGGTGCCTCGGTGACCACGGTCGGGTCGAGGTCGCGGGGCTCGAGCCCGAGTGCCGCGTCGGCGAGCGGGCGGGCGACCTGGTCGTACCAGGGATCCTCGAGGCGCCGGGCGCGGAAGGGTCCGGGACGGCGCAGCTCGTGGACGGCCTCGCCATTGCGGTAGACCGTGAGGAGCACGGTGCCGTCGGCGAGCACGACCCCGTGGATGACCTCGTCGACCTGGATGTCCCCGGCGAGGGCGTCCGCACCTGCGGCGGACAGGCGGCGCGGGGGGCGGCGGGACAGCTCGGCCTCGATCTCGAGCGCGAGCTCGCGCAGGGCGGGATCGGCCGCCTCGGTCTGGGTGTCGAGGTAGTCCGGGAGCAGGCGCAGGGCCTGTACCAGGGCGTTGCGTGCGGCTTCGTGGTCCTCGACGGCGAGCAGGGCCTTCGCAAGGATGAACGCCGCGTCTGCCATCTCCTCCCGGCGCACGACCGGCGAGCCCGCGCGCCCGTGGGCGGCGACCGACTCGGCCAGGAAGGCGAGCCCGATGTCCGGATCGCCCTCGCGCATGAGCAGCTGCCCCTCGGCGAACGCGTCGCGGGCCTCCTGCAGGGTCTGGGCCTTGCCTTCGGTGAGGCGCTCGACCAGGTCATCACCGCTGACCACCTGCACCCGGCCGTCCTCGATCAGGGCCTCGGCCAGGCCGCGCACGACGACTCGCATGTCTCGGGACGAGGTGCCCGGGGCGCCGTCGAGTGGGATGATCGCCACCAGGGGCGCGTCGGGGGGCGTGTCCTGGGCAGACGCCGGGATCACCGCGACGATCACCGCCACGACGGCCGCGAGCAGGGTCCGAGCCGATGCCCGCCAGCTCACAGGTGCGCCTCCAGCGCCTTGTGGAACGCGATCTGGTGCACGAGATCCCCGAGGTAGTCCTGCGACTCCGTATCCCAGGTGAGCACGGGCGAGCGATCCCAGCCGTCGAGCCACTCCTCGTACAGGCCGTTCAGCGTGCGCAGGTAGGCGGGCGGGATGGCCTGCTCGTTCGCGCGACCGCGCAGGCGGATGCGGCGGCGGATCGCCTTGACCGAACAGCGCAGGTAGATCAGCAGATCGGGTGGTCGGAGCGCCATCTTCATGGCCCGGTACAGCTCGTCGTAGGTCTCCCAGTCGCGCTGGTGCATGCGCTTGGACCGGTGGAGGTAGGCGGCGAAGATCTCGGCATCCTCGTAGATCGTGCGGTCCTGGACCAGGGTGCCGGGCGTGCGCTCGAGCTCCTTGTGCACGCGGTACTTGTGCGACAGGAACCACATCTGGCTGTGGAAGGCCCAGGTCTGCATGTCGGCGTAGAAGTCGTCGAGGTACGGATTCTCGGCGAAGGGCTCGTACACGGGCACGAGGTCGTACGACTTCGCCAGGTACGCGACGAGCGTGGACTTGCCCACGCCGATGTTGCCCGCGACCGCGATGTACCTGTCCGCCATGGCGCGCAGCCTAGCGCGGGTGGACCTCCCCTGCCCTTGCGCGGCTGGCCCCGGCGGGACAGGACGCCAGGTGCGACGCGTCCTCTCCATCACCGTGCTGCTCGCCGCCTGCGGGCCCTCGCCCGACGCGGCCCCGGTCGACGACGGCGCGTGTGCCGAGCGCCTCGATCCCCTCCGCGACGACGATCGCACGCCCTTCGGCCTGCGTCCCAACCAGGTCCGCGTGGCGCTGGGTGGGGACCGCACCGGGCAGCTGGACGCCGTGCCCGTCACCGTCGACCTCGCCTTCACCGGCGGGCTGGCGGTGCAGGTCTGGGCCGATCCCACCGAGGAGCCCGCCCCCGAGCCGCCGCCGCCCCTGTGGTGCACCGATCGCACCGAGCTGTCCGGCACCCTGGCGCTCCTGGGCGAGGACGCCCGCCTGGACGCCTTTCGCGAGCCCATCGTCGGACGGGTGCACGCCCACGGGCCGCTCGATGCGCTGCAGTCCGCCTTCACCGCCGATCTTGCTGGCACGGCCGCCCCCGGGATCCTGGGCGAGCGGGATCCGGAGCGCACCCGGATCTACCTCTGGGCCTGGCTCGACGACGACCGGGTGGAGGTCCGCGCCGGTGCGGACGACAGCGCGACCGACCTGCTCTTCGAGGTCGCGCTGGACCCGGTGAGCGCGGACTGAAGCCCGGCCCGGCCCTGACGCTCAGCCGTCGATGATCGTGTGCGAGAAGGTGTCATCCTCGAGCACGACCCGCCGCAGCACCTGCGCGAGGGCCTGCGGGTCGACGGGCTTGCCCAGGTGGTCGACCATGCCGGCGTCCAGGCAGCGCTGGCGGTCCGAGGCGAGGGCGCTGGCGGTGAGGGCGACGATGGGCGTGGTCGAGTACGGCGGCGGCATCGCGCGGATCTCCCGGGTCGCGTCGAGGCCGTCGAGCTCGGGCATGTGCAGGTCCATCAGGATGAGGTCGAACGCCTCGCGCTGGACGGCCTGGACCGCGGCGCGGCCGTCGGGCACGACGATGACCTCGACGCCCATCCGCCGGAGCAGCCGCTCGATGACCAGCTGGTTGACGGGGTTGTCCTCGGCCACGAGCACGCGGATGCCGGTGAGGGTCAGCGGGCCCGAGCCCGGTGTGGTCGTCGCTGGGTCGGAGCACGCGCGCAGGGGGAGGTCGACGGTGAAGGTCGAGCCGATGCCCAGGGCGCTGTCGCACCCGATCCGCCCGCCCATGGTGTCCACCAGCCGCTTGCAGATGGCGAGGCCGAGGCCAGTGCCGCCGTACTTGCGCGTGGTGGACGCGTCCGCCTGGGTGAACGGGGTGAACAGGTTCGGCAGCACGCCCTCGGGGATGCCGATCCCGGTGTCGCGCACGGTGAGGCGTACCTGACCGTCCGCGGGGGAGGTCAGCTGCAGGGCGACCTCGCCCTCGGACGTGAACTTGATGGCGTTCGAAGCCAGGTTCATGGCGAGCTGGCGCAGGCGGGTCGGATCGCCGGCGATCCAGCGCGGGACGCCGGGCATCACCGCGATGTGCAGGTCGATGCCCTTCTCGGCGGCGGTCGGCCGCAGCAGCGAGCGCACGCTGCGCAGCATGTCGCGCAGATCGACCGGCACCTGCTCCAGGGACAGGGCGCCCGCCTCGATCTTGCTGAAGTCGAGCACGTCGTTGAGCACGGCCAGCAGGGACTCGCTCGACAGGACCAGGGTGCGCACGAGGTGGGTCTGGTCGGGGTCCAGCGCCGAGTCCTCCAGCAGGCGGGCCAGGTTGACGACCCCGTTCATCGGTGTGCGGATCTCGTGGGACATGGTCGCGAGGAACTGGCTCTTCGCCTCGGCGAGGTGCCGCGCCCGGACCATGGCGGCCTCGGCGTCCTCGGCCCGGCGCAGAGCGGTCTGCTGGGCGCGGCGGCGGGCGCGCTCGACTCCCCAGATGGTCGCGGCCATGACCAGCAGGACCAGGGTCCCACCCGTCACCGACGCGATCCACTGGTCGAAGGGCACGTCGGTGTGGAGCAGGTAGGGCAGCAGGAGCGCGACCAGGGCGAGGGGCGTGCCCCAGGACATGGCGCGGTGACCCTGGACGAAGCCGGTAGCGGCGAGCCAGGTGGACAGGGCGACGGCGATCGCCGCATTGTTGACCTCAGACGTCATGTCCAGGGCGATCAACAGCAGCAGCGTCCACACGAGCTTGAAGGCGCTGGCCGCGCGCCAGCGCCCGGTGCGCGCGGTGATGAGCAGCCCGGTGAGCACGATGACGAGGGTCGCGGTCGGCAGGACGACCCGCAGATCGAAGGGTCCGCGCAGGGGGAGCTCGACGGCGACGAACACGGTCAGTCCCACGGACATCACGGCGGACAGGCCGACGTGCAGGCGCGCGTGCCAGCGCTCCAGGGGGTCCTGGGACACGTGTCGGAGGGCTCCTCCGAGCCATCGCTCGAGTGAGGTCGTGTGCATCATGCTTGGGGGGGAACGGCCAGCACGCACAACCGCGTGAGGCACCATGCGCCACTGTAGTCCCCCGCCGGGGACCTCCGGCTTTCGCGTTCGTGCCGTCAGTCGCGCGCCGATCCGACCTCGAGCAGCTCGGGATGCGCTTCGACCGCGTCGAACGCTCGGATGACACTGCGGTTCAGCAGGACCGCGATGGCGACAGTGCCGGTAATCAGCACCACGACGAGCTCGATGGGACCGAGCAGGCAGCCCAGCCCGAACGTCGAGTAGAAGAGCACCGCGGCGTGCACGATGCCCCAGGCGATCTGGGTGATCGCCGATCCGAGCGCCCAGCCGTAGCCGCGGGCCCGCAGCATGCGCACGCCGCCGACCGCCATGATGCCGAGGGCGATGAAGGACAGGATGTTGAACAAGGCACCCGCCCCGAACATGGCCATGGCGGGCAGGGTGTCAGGACTGCTGGCGACGGTCTGGGCGAGGAGCACGACGATGCCCAGCGACCACGCGGTGGCCGTCAGGTACGTGATCACCTGGACCGCGAGCCCGACCAGGAAGACCATGGCCGGCACGCGCAGCTTCTGCAGCGCCTCGGCGACCTGGGCCTCGGGCAGCGGGGGTGGCCCGGGAGGGCCCGGCGGCATTGGAGGTGGCGTCGTCACGCAGACCGCTAACTCCGTTTGTCGCGTGCAACTTCAGTGGAAGGGGCTGGGACCGATGGAGCGGACGCCCGAGCGACAACCGCAGGGCGAGCGGGCCTGCGCGCTGCAGCCCGATACGCACCTTGCAACTCCGCAGGGGAATCCATGAGCGTCCAACGCATCTGTGTGCTCGGCCTGGGCTACATCGGGCTTCCAACCGCCAGTCTGCTCGCGACCAAGGGGTACTCGGTCCACGGGGTCGACGTCACCCAGCGGGTGGTGGACACCATCAACCAGGGGGCCATCCACATCGTCGAGCCCGACCTGGACGTGATGGTTCGCGCGGCGGTCGCCTCGGGCAACCTCAAGGCCGGACTGACCCCGGTCGAGGCCGACCTCTTCATCATCGCCGTGCCGACGCCCTTCAAGGACGAGCACGTGCCCGACGTCTCCTACGTGGACTCGGCCACCGACGCGATCGCTCCCTTCGTCAAGGAAGGCGACATCGTCATCCTCGAGTCCACCTCGCCGGTCGGCACCACCGAGCGCGTCGCCGAGCGTCTCGCCGCCGCCCGACCCGAGCTCCAGGGCAAGCTCTCCATCGCCCACTGCCCAGAGCGGGTGCTCCCCGGGCGGATCCTTCGCGAGCTGGTCGACAACGATCGCGTCGTGGGCGGCATCGATCGCGCATCCACCGACGCTGCGGCCGGCTTCTACGAGACGTTCGTCCGCGGGGAGGTCCTGCGCACGACCGCCCGCACCGCCGAGATGTGCAAGCTCGTCGAGAACAGCTTCCGCGACGTCAACATCGCCTTCGCCAACGAGCTGTCCCTCATCTGCGACGACCTCGGCATCAACGTCTGGGAGCTGATCAGCCTGGCCAACCGCCACCCCCGGGTCTCCATCCTGACCCCGGGCCCCGGCGTCGGCGGCCACTGCATCGCGGTCGATCCCTGGTTCGTGGTCCACACCGCGCCGACCCAGGCGAAGCTGATCCGCCAGGCCCGCGCGATCAATGACGGCAAGACCGACTGGGTCATCGAGCGGGTCCTCGAGAAGGCCAACCGCTTCCGCGAGCCGGTGGTCGCGTGCCTCGGTCTCGCCTACAAGCCCGACGTGGACGACCTGCGCGAGTCCCCTGCCCTGCGGGTGTACGAGGAGCTGGTCGAAAGACTCGGCGTCGAGCGGGTGCTCGCGGTCGAGCCCAACCTGAAGACCTCCGACGAGCGCCCCCTGACCGAGCTCGACGAGGCGCTCCGCCGCGCGGACGTCGTGGTCGCACTCGTTTCCCACCGGCCGTTCCGCCACGTCGACCCCGAGATCCTCAAGGCGAAGGTCGTCATCGACACCTGCGGGGTCTTCCGATGAGCATCCGGGTCCTCTCCGTCTTCGGCACCCGTCCCGAGGCCATCAAGATGGCGCCCGTGGTGCGGGCCCTGCAGGAGGCGCCGGGCATCGACGGCCGGGTCTGCGTCACCGCCCAGCACCGCGACATGCTCGACCAGGTGCTCGAACTCTTCGAGCTGCAGCCCCACCACGACCTCGACCTCATGCAGCCCGGCCAGGACCTCACCGACCTCACCTGTCGGGTGCTCCAGGGCATGCGCGCGGTCCTGGCCGAGGAGAAGCCCGATCTGGTGCTGGTCCACGGCGACACGACCACGACGTTCGCCGCCACGATGGCCAGCTTCTACGCCCGGATTCCGGTGGGTCACGTCGAGGCTGGCCTGCGCACCGGAGACCTCTCCGCCCCCTGGCCCGAGGAGGCCAACCGGGTGCTCGCCGATCGCCTGTGCGCCCTGTACTTCGCCCCGACCACGAAGAGCCGGGACAACCTGCTCGCCGAGGGCTGTGCGCAAGACCGGGTGTGGGTCACCGGCAACACCGTCATCGACGCGCTGCTGTGGGTGCGCGACCGCATGCGCAGCCGCCCGCTCGAGGAGTTCCGCCCCGCGTTCGGCGACGCCTTCGACGCCATCGCGTCCGAGCGCCCGCTGGTGCTGGTCACCGGTCACCGTCGGGAGAGCTTCGGCGAGGGCTTCCTCAACATCTGCCGGGCGCTGCGGACGCTGTCGTCGAATCATCCCGACGCCACCTTCGTCTACCCCGTGCACCTGAACCCCAACGTGCAGCGCCCCGTGCGCGAGCACCTCGTGGGCCTGGAGAACGTCTTCCTGCTGCCGCCCCTCGACTATGCCCCCTTCGTCCGCCTCATGGACCGGTCCACCCTGGTGCTGACCGACAGCGGCGGGATCCAGGAGGAGGCGCCGAGCCTGGGCAAGCCCGTGCTGGTCATGCGGGACGTCACCGAGCGCCCCGAGGGCGTCGCGGCGGGCACGGTGCGGCTGGTCGGCACCGACTACGACCGCATCGTCGACGAGGTGGGTCGACTGCTCGCCGATCGTGCGCACTATGAGTCGATGAGCCACGCCCACAACCCGTACGGCGACGGTGAAGCCAGCGGACGCATCGTGTCCGCGATTCGCGAGGTACTCGGATGAGGATGCTCTCCGCCCTGCTCCTGTCGACCCTTCCCCTGGCCGCCCTGGCCGAGGAGGGCTCGACGGACCCGACGTACAAGCTCGGTGCGGGGGACACCATCACCATCGAGGTGTACGGCGAGGACGACCTCTCCCGCGAGACGGTCATCACGTCCACCTGCAACGTCGAGGTGCCGCTGATCGGCACGGTCGTCGTGTGCGGGCGCACCACCAAGGAGGTCGGCCTGGTCATCCAGGAGCGGCTTGCCAACGGCTATCTGGTCGAGCCGAACGTCTTCGTCGACGTCGCCAAGTACGGCAGCCAGAAGGTCGAGGTGAAGGGCGCGGTCAAGAAGCCCGGCGTGTACGTGCTCACCGGCCCCACCACCCTGTCCGAGGCCATCACCCTGGCCGGCGGACCGGACTCGCCGAACGTGATCGAGGTCCACCGGATCACCGGCGAAGACACCCAGGAATATGGCCTCGCGGCCCTCGACGCGCGACAGACTCCCGTGTGGGTCAGCCCCGGCGACATCGTCGTCCTGCAGCCTCCCGCGATGGTCCAGGTCTTCGGCCACGTCAAGACCAGCGGCCCGGTCGCCTTCCACCCCGGCCTCACCGTCACCGAGGCCCTCGGACTCGCCGGCGGCGCCACCGAGCTCGCCGGCCTCGGCCGCGCCTACATCCGCCGGGCCAACGGCGACCGCGAGCGGGTGAACATCCGGAGGGTGCAGCTGGGCAAGGATCCGGATCCGAAGCTCGAGCCGGACGATCAGCTGGTGATCCGGCGGTCGATCTTCTGAGGGAGGGGGTTGCTGAGGACGATGGTGTGATTGTGGCTTCGAACGTTGGTTTTCACCACGGAGAAGCGGAGGACCGGAGGCCTGACGGAGCGAGGAGTGGCGGGCCGGTGGTCCGCCTGTTGGAGCCGGTCGAGATGGCACGTGGAGCCTTTCCTGTCGGGATCCCGTCCTCTGCTTGATCGCCAGAGACGATGTCATCTCGACCCGACCCACCGCACGAGTCGTCGACCCCAACCGCGAGGACACCGCCCTCCACAGCCACGCCTCCCTCCTCCGTCAGGCCTCCGGGGCTCCGCTCCTCAGTGGTGAAGGCCGCCGCTCGGACCACCAAGATCGGCGGCGGCGACTGCCCCACTGGTGCTGAAACCCGCCCGCCTCACCTACTCCACGTCATCCATGCACGTGCTGGCCTTCGGCTTCTGGCGGGTGTCGCTCTGGGCGGTCTCGGCGGGCTCGAAGTCGGGGTCGAGGCCGTGCTCGGGGTTGAAGCCGTCCGAGTCGCTGCAGCGGGACGTGCGGGCGGTGTCGTAGCCGTCGCAGTCGGAGTCGACGTCGTCGCCGTCGACCTCGTCCGGGTTGCACGGGAAGATGTCGGGGTTGTCCGGGGCGCAGTCGGCGTCGTCGGGCCAGTCGTCGCCGTCGGCGTCGGGCTCCTTGCCGCAGTCGGCGTCACAGCCGTCGCCGCGCACGTCGGGTGCCCAGGGGTAGATGTCGGAGTCCTGATCGTTGCAGTCCTCGTCCACGCCCCAGCCGTCGAGGTCCTGATCGTAGAGCTCGTCGTAGCGGCTGGTGGTCATGTACGCGCAGCCGGCGAAGCCGAGCAGCAGCGGGAGCATCCAACGGGACATGGGCCTCCTTCGGGGCAGAGACTAGCGCAGGATCGGTCGGGGATCACGGGTCCGGATGTGGCACCCGCCGCTCACAGCGCGTCGAGGACGGAGATCCCGACCTGCATGGAGGGTCGACGGGGATCGGTCGGATCCTCGCGCCGCCAGCCCCACGCAAGGAAGGGCCGGAGCTGCACGACGCCGGAGTAGAGCAGGGGGACGCCGAAGCCGACGGTGGGCAGGGGTGGACCGGGGTCGGACTTGGTGTAGAGCCAGCCCATCTCCGCGGTGAGCGAGAGGTGAAAGGCCAGGTCCAACCAGGGCTTGTCGATGTGGAACAGGTGGGGGCGCAGCTCGACGAGGCCGGCGACCACACCGTCGCCGCGGGTCCGGGTGCGGCCGTAGCCAGCCAGGGCCTGCTCGCTGCCCAGCTCGTCGCGCCAGCGTCCGCCGGCCTTGTCCTGGTCGAAGAAGGGGCGCTCGCCGACGGTCTTGTGGACGAGCACGCGACCGCTCAGGACGAGGCGATCGGGAATCAGCGGCTGCCAGGCCATGGTCTCGACCTGGGCGCCGAGCAGGGGGTGCACGGCGCGCTCGGCGAAGGTGAGGCCAGCGGTGCCGACGAGGGCCGCGGAGTGGCCGCGGGTGGGCATGGGCCAGCGGTCGACGTGGGTGTTGGCGACGCCCGCGCCGATGTCGACGTACAGACCGCCGTCTGCCGCCAGCGGGTCGTACGCGTCCATCAGCCCGCCCGGTGCGGGGGTGGACTGGCCGCCGCGGAAGGTCACCTGGCCGATGGCGGACCAGCCGCGCTCGCCGACCGGGTGGGTGGCGCTGATCTGGCCGTAGGGGCCCGAGAAGCGGTTGCCGACCTCCTGGGTGCCCCGGTCGAGGATCACGTCCTCACCGCCCACGCCGGCGTACGACAGGTTGCGCCAGGCCTGGTAGCCGACCTGGACCAGCCAGGCGGTGCCGCCGGGCGCGCGCCAGTCGATGCGGATCAGGTCGTTCGTGTAGTCGAGCCGCAGGTTGAAGTAGAGCGAGGGGGTGATCTTGAGGTCGTAGCCGGGGGAGCCGTCGGCGGGCCGGCGGAACAGCTCGCCGCCGAGGCCGAGGCCGAAGCCGTCGGTGCTGGTCGCTCCGACGAGGGGGATGATGAGGCCACCCCAGCGCTTCTCTCGGCGTTGCTCCTCCTCTTCCGCGGGTTCGGCGTCCTCGCTCGCCGCGGTCTGCTCGCCCTCTTCCGCAGCGGCGGGCAGGCCCAGCAGGGTCAGCCAGAGGAGCGAACTCAAGGGACGTAGGCCCAGGCCCGCAGTGTCTCGCCCAGCAGCCCCTCGGCGACGGTGGAGAACCGCGCGACGAACACGGCGATCAGCAGCACGATACCCTTGATGATGTAGACGGGCTCGGGCTTGTCGGGGATGGGCAGGCCCATGAAGGACTTGACCTGGTCGATGGTCAGGTAGCGGATGTGGTGCCACAGGCTGCCGATCTTGCCCTTGAAGATCATGTAGGCGAGGGCGA